>NZ_JACJUP010000321.1:0-6100 GCF_014748295.1 Planktothrix sp. FACHB-1355
ACCCTCCCCTTTATTAAAGATTAAATATTTTTTAATATTTCAGATAAGATTCCAGAAATAGACACAGATACAGGAATAAGAAAGCAAAAATCTTCCCATAGGTGCATCTGTGTTGCGATTATATTAGACATCTCCGCCAAAAGAATCTCAAAAAGCAGGCAAGATGCCTACCCCACAAGAATTTTTGGAGACGTCTATTCGTTTTCAGCAAAAATAATGCGATCGCACTTAGTTAACGGTGTGGGATGATGTGGTCGGAGTGCGATCGCATTTACGCGAGCATTACCAGAAGTTAAATATATTACTATTTAAAATTTGCGATCGCTATCCTTATAGATAATGGCCGATTTCCTTACCAGGTAATAACTTATGGTCGTACAAAAATCCCTATTCCCCTCCGACACTATACCACCCCTGGAAAATGGCGACAGACTAACTCGGCATGAGTTCGAGAAGCGCTATCAAGCAATGCCCCATATCAAAGCTGAATTAATTGAAGGAGTGGTTTATATGTCCTCACCAGTGCGTGCTAGAAGACACGGTGAACCCCATAGTCATATTATTGGCTGGTTATTTGTCTATTGTGCCGCTACCCCAGGCGTTATGCTATGCGACAACGCCACCGTGCGTCTAGATTTGGACAACGAACCACAACCAGATGCACTCCTGCGATTAGATCCTAGTGTAGGCGGTCAATCTCGCATTAGCGATGATGATTATATTGAAGGTGCGCCGGAATTAATTGTCGAGATAGCAGCTAGCACTGCTTCTTACGATTTGCATGACAAATTAAGAGTTTATCGTCGGAATGGAGTACAGGAATATTTAGTCTGGAAAGTTAATGAAAAAGAATTAAATTGGTTTAGATTGCGGGAAGGCGAATACGTGCAATTAGAAGCAGATACAAATGGTGTAATTCGCAGCGAAGTATTTCCAGGTTTGTGGTTAGCTGTAGCGGCGTTAATAACGGGAGATTTAGCGCGAGTTTTGGCGGTAGTGCAGGAAGGTTTGGCAACCGCAGAACATGGTAATTTTGTGAATAGGTTGAGTGGGAGCTAGTGACAGTCGATCGCATTTCCATAATCTATAGTAATTTGCCATAGCAATCTGAGCGAAGCAACTCCAGTGTAAACTATAGAATGAAGGGTGTGAAGAGGTATCGATTATTCTGACAGCAGCACAGACTTTAAAATGTTTCCTTGTTTGTTGCGACTTAACAAGGATGTATCTGCCTATTTTTCTAGTACGCCTCGACGAACGCACGGGTAATGTATTTATTTTAGCTGGTGAAGAAATCGAAGTAGTAATTGACCGTAATGGGGAGTTTGTGAAAAATGACGAAACCGAATTTTAAATCAATGTCCAAAAAAGAATTGCGTGCTTATGTGCTTGCTCATCGAGATGACGACGATGCTTTCTATGCTTACGCAGATAAGACATACGAAGAAAATGCGGCATTAAATGCAGCAGTTATTGAATGGCTACAGCATCAGTATCCCCAGGTAGCGATAGCCAAAGTACCGGAAACATCTTCTAAGTTTATTATGACAGATTCAAACAATCATCAAAAGTTGATAAGAATTCAAATGATGACAGCTTCATTGCCTACTCAAAAGCTGTTTATAGAACATTTAATTACCGATATAAATAAGGATAAATATCTAGATAAAGTTAGCATAGTAACAATTTTTGTAAGTAAAAATGAAAGCAAAGCTATTGATTTACAACGAGAAATAGAAGAGGTAAAATTTAGCGATCGCACCAACTCAGCCCAAATAGTTGGGTATCTAGAAGAATCAGGCAATTTTCGGAACATTTGAAGTTAGGAGATCGCTATGGTGATTGGAGATACGAGACATGAAACAGGATTACAAGGCAATGACTCGAAAAGAATTAAAACTTCTTTCGTTAATTCACCAATAATATTAAGTATTTTCTGGTTGGATCTGTCTCAGAAAAGATGCTCCAGTTTTTTATACACTTCATCATCATTGCGCTTGCCAACCAAAATTATCTCTACCAAGTCTTCATCGGCATTAAATCGATAAACGCTCCGATATTCGCCACTATCTACCCGATAATAACCAGGATAACCAATTAATTCTTTGCTATCAGCAGGCAAAGGATCGACATTCAGCGCCAATACTTTTTTAGCAATTTGAGCGGCAATCTTCGGTTGCAAACCTTTGAGAAAATCAAGAACTTATGATTAGGGGCTAGGCTCTTGCGTTAGTTAGAATTTTGGTGTATATTATTTATAATGGGAATATTTACATAAATAAAAAATTAGGAAATATTTCCATTGTAATACAATAGTATCATAAACAGCCACAAAAATCATCAAAAACCCTTCGCTTCATTAAAAATTAAATATTTTTTAATATTTCAGATGAGATTCCAGAAATAGACACAGATACAGAAATAGGAAAGCAAAAATCTTGCCATACGTGCATCTGTGCCATGTGTGTTGCGATCCTATTCGTCTTCGGCAAAAATGAAGCGATATAATTCGCTCGGATCGGGTTCGGGACTTTCCTCGGCAAACTTCACAGCATCATCAATTACAGCTTGAATCTTCTTGTCGATCGCCTTCAATTCATCCTCAAAAGCCAAATTTTTCTCAGTCAAATAAGCCGCCAACTTCTTAATCGGATCGCGGGTAAACCAGAAGTCCTTCTCCTCCTTAGAGCGAAGTTCATCCGGGTCAGCTAAAGAGTGACCCCGGAAACGATAAGTAAGGGCTTCAATGACAGTAGGGCCTTCACCGGCACGAGCGCGAGCGATCGCTTCCAGTGCAACTTGTCGTACCGCCAACACATCCATCCCGTCAACTTCCACACCCGCCATACCGAAGGCAGCAGCTTTGGTATAAATTTCCGGAACAGAAGTTGCACGCTCGTGAGCCATACCGATCGCCCACTTATTATTTTCCACCACATAGAGAATCGGCAGCTTCCACAGAGCCGCCATATTCAAGCACTCAAAAAACTGACCGTTATTAGCAGCACCATCTCCAAAAAAACAAGCCGTCACCTGGTCAGCACTGGCATCTCCCATCACTTCCCGGCGATACTTAGATTGAAACGCCGCACCAGTAGCAACGGGAATGCCTTCCGCCACAAAAGCATAACCGCCCAATAAATTATGTTCCCCAGAGAACATGTGCATCGAACCGCCGCGACCTTTCGAGCAACCAGTCGCCTTACCGAACAATTCTGCCATCACCTCACGCGCAGGTACACCAGCACTCAAAGCGTGGACGTGATCGCGATAAGTGCTGGAAACAAAATCCCGATCTTGGCGTAAAGATTTGATCACACCAGTAGACACAGCCTCTTGACCGTTGTACAAGTGAACAAAACCAAACATTTTGCCCCGATAGTACATTTCAGCGCACTTATCCTCAAAGAAGCGCCCCAAAACCATGTCCTCGTAAAGCCGCAGTCCTTCTTCCTTAGTTATTTGTACTTGTGAAGAGTCAAAAACAGGTGCAGTTCGTTCCATAACCATTAACTTGTTGTATCCTCGCAGCAAGAACCAAATTTATCATTCTCTCAGTATCCGGGTCGATCGCGATCGAAAGTGTATTCTGGAAGCTGATTGCCTTTCCAGAAGCAGTTAACCAGCTAGGCTATTATGCCCCGTCGTACTCCTAGACTGAAACAGAACTGACAAACCAAAGTTCTGTACTAGAATAAAAGCGGTTGAAATTCCCACCCGACTGGCTGACAGCATTCGTGTCGCAGTTCTTCTGAGTAACTAGCAGCGCGAATCGGGAAAAAAAGATTCCCTCTCCAAATGTGGGAAAACCTCCACCGGAATCCGTACAAATAAATAGGTTTTCGGTCTTGGGAACCCTGGCTGCTGTCAGGATCGCACTTTCAAGTGTGATGACGCTTAAGGGGGGATGATTTCCAATCAAACCTGTGGAAGCTGAATCAGACTGTCACCGTGTTGGGCACAAACTTGTCAAAGGGTAATCGGGAAAATATTTCCCAACGCATTTGCCAAGGGAAAACAGGGCGTGGTAGTACGTCCGGTGAGGGTAACGCCTTACAAAATGGTTGGTAAGACAAGTGGTATATTTGTCGATAAAACCTGTAACTATTCGATAACATAAGCTAATTTAGTTGTTCGCCGCTAGGGTTAGAGGCTCGTGCGTATTCCACTGGACTATTACCGGATTTTGGGTGTGCCGATACAGGCTTCTGCGGAACAGTTGCAGCAAGCTTATGGCGATCGCATCCAGCAAATGCCAAGACGCGAATATTCGGAGATGGCGATCGCTGCCCGCAAACAACTGCTGGACGAAGCCTACGCCGTCCTCCGCGATCCAGAAGAGCGTCGCGCTTACGATGCTAGTTTCCTCGCCAACACCTACACTCCTGGCGGATTTAATCCGCCATCGGCCACTGCCACAGACTCGTCGGTAAAAAGTATTTCATTAGAACAACAGGCAGAGCCACCACTAACGGCTTCATCTGTCTCTACGGTTGGGAGCCCTTACCCCGCTCCTACTATTGAAATTGAAGAAGACGAATTCATCGGTGCCCTACTCATTTTGCAAGAGTTGGGAGAATACGAACTGGTATTGAAGCTGGGCCGCTCCTATCTCAACAATGGCTATGTCGAACTCGAAAAAAGCCGATTTGGAGATCCCAAAATCATCGGACAGGATATCGTCTTAACCTTCGCCCTAGCTTGTTTGGAATTGGGCCGAGAACAATGGCAGCAACGTCGATACGAAGATGCAGCCAACACTCTCAACGAAGGTCAAGAATTGCTGTTGCGCCACGGCGTATTTGCTCTAGTGCGGGGAGAAATCCAAGCCGACCTCTACAAACTGCGGCCCTATCGAGTTTTAGAGTTATTGGGGCTGCCCGAAGAAAAAATACAACAGCGACGCCCAGGATTGCTGTTATTGCGAGAAATGCTGCAAGAAAGAGGCGGCATGGATGGCACAGGCGACGATCGATCCGGACTGAGCGTTGATGACTTTCTGCGCTTTATCCAGCAACTGCGTCCCTATCTTACCTCAGCCGAGCAGCAGACTCTGTTTGAAGAAGAAGCCCGTCGTCCCTCCGCTGTAGCTACTTATCTGGCAGTTTATGCCCTATTGGCACGCGGGTTCATTCAGCGACAACCAACCCTGATCCGGCGAGCCAAGCTGATGCTGATGCGTCTGGGCAAGCGCCAAGACGTGCATCTGGAACAAGCTGTTTGTGCGCTACTGCTGGGACAAACTCAAGAAGCTTCTCATGCCCTGGAATTTTCTGGAGAATACGAATCGTTAGCCTTCATTCGCGAACATTCTCAAGGCGCTCCGGATTTGTTGCCGGGACTTTGTTTGTACAGCGAACGCTGGTTGCAAACAGAAGTGTTTCCGCATTTCCGCGACTTGGCGAAGGAAAAGGTGTCCCTGAAGGATTACTTCGCCGACGAGCAGTTGCAAACTAGCCTGGAAGCACTGCCCGCTACAGATGCAACTGAGTGGGAAGTGATGGGATCTTCTCGACCATCGCCGACATCAACAGCTGGCTCACCCAATTTTGAGGATACCCCGACAGATGGGGGTACAGAATCGCAAAGCGAAACTGTATGGGGTCTGAAAAACCAGATCCAGCGAACTAAAGATATCATCGCATCAAAATCGGTTCAAGAATCGGCAGCTAATTTGAATGGAATTCCTCGCCCTACGCCAATTGCAGAACGATCGAACCTGAAAGCATCCCATCCCACTACTTTACAAAACACTACTTCCAGCAGCGTTCAAACCTTGCCAGAGGCTGAGCGGGTCGAGCCGAAAGTGACGGAACGCAACTCTACTTCTTTACCAGAGATGCAGTCATACGCAGCAACGACTGCTCCGGGTCGTGCTTCGACGCGCCAAGCTGTTTCTGAGTCAGCGGCAAATGACCCAGGCGAATCTCCAGTTGGAGTCAGGGAGTTTACCAGCCCAGGCTACCCTCCCAGACAAAGTTCGGGAACGAAGCGAACTACACGCGGGAATCGCTGGTCTAAGTTAAATCTGCGGAATTTGCTTTTCTGGCAAAACAGCAGTTCTCAGCCAGCTGGGGTGAAGTCGCCAGTCAGCAAACAG
>NZ_JACJUP010000322.1:0-6094 GCF_014748295.1 Planktothrix sp. FACHB-1355
GCGGGGGGGGGGTGGGGGGAGGGGTCAATTGGCCAACAATAATTAATTTTTAAGGATATTTATGAAACTATCTAACTCCCTTAAAGAGCATTGCCGCAGAAATTTTCTCCTCACAAGTGAAGTTATATTATTCTTGTTATTTGCCAATCATCCCCTTCAGGCACAAATTGTTCCCGATACCACTTTACCCGTCAATTCCCTGGTTGCACCGAATGGTAACACCATCATCATCAACGGCGGCACACCTGCGGGAGGTAACCTGTTTCACAGTTTTAGTGAATTTTCTCTTCCTACGGGAAATGAGGCTTTCTTCAACAACAGCCTGACCATTGAGAATATCATCAGCCGCGTTACAGGTAGCTCTATTTCTAATATTGATGGCTTAATTCGAGCCAACGGCACGGCTAATCTGTTTCTGATCAATCCGAACGGAATTATTTTTGGGCCAAATGCTTCCCTAAATATTGGAGGCTCATTTTTGGCTAGTACAGCTAATACCATTAACTTTGCTGACGGCACTCAGTTCAGTGCTACTAACCCGCAACCTCAATCTTTACTGACAGTTAATGTTCCAGTTGGCTTGAACTTTGCCAACAATCCAGGTGCTATTCGGGTGCAAGGCACGGGTCACAACTTGAGCTTACAAAACTTATCACCTGTCCTTAGAGGCGATAATAATTCAATGGGTCTACGGGTGCAACTAGGGAAGACGCTTGCGTTGGTGGGAGGTAATCTAAACTTGGAAGGTGGCATTCTCGCAGCAGAAGGCGGTCACATAGAGTTAGGTAGTGTTGGCGATGGTTTAGTTAATATCAGTCTCGCGACTCAAGGCTGGACTTTCGGCTACGAAGGTGTGCAAAGTTTCCAAGATATTCAGCTATCTCAAAAAGCATTAGCGGATGCTAGCGGTGTTGTTAGCGGCTCAATCTATACACAGGGACGACAGTTGTCAGTACGCGATGGTTCAGCAGTTTTGATTCAAAACCAAGGTTTTCAACCAGCTGGAAACATCAACGTGAATGCTTTGGATTCTATGGAAGTGATTGGCACATCTCCAGATGGAATGTTTCCTAGCCTTTTGTTTAATGAAACTTTGGGACTTGGCAATGGAGGAGACATTGCTGTTTCAACAAGACAATTGCTTCTTAAAGAGGCAGGACAAATAGGTGCGAGAACTTTCAGTGCGGGAAAAGGGGGCAATATAACTGTAAGAGCCTCTGATTCTTTGCAATTAATGGAGGTTTCAAATCCTCTTTTCGGGAGTAACATCGCGGCTCTAACTTTCAGTTCTGGAGATGGGGGAAATGTAATAGTTTCAACAGGGCGATTAACTATTCTAAATGGAACTGGTGTTGCATCTGCAACCTTCGGAACTGGTCACGCTGGGGATTTGGTTGTTAATGCTTCTGATTCTATAGAAATAGAAGGAGTGAATCAATTCAATTTTTTTGCAAGTGCTTTAACCGTTTCATCTTACAATGCTGGAGATGCTGGAAAATTAATCGTCAATACATCAAGGTTAGTACTTCGGAATGGAGGAAGAATTGAGAGTTCTACCTTCGCAAGTGCAAAGGCTGGAAGTGTTACCATCAACGCATCAGATTCCGTAGAAGTGAGTGGTACAGTACCAGGTTCTATCAATCCCAGTCTAATAAGTTCATCTGCCATTATTCAAGATGAAGCCCTTCGACAGTTCTTGGGACTGCCGGATGTGCCGAGCGGAGACTCTGGAGATGTAACTATTAACACCAATCAGTTGCGCGTTACTGATGAAGCGCAAGTTACTGTTAGGAATGATGGGACAGGCAAGGCAGGAACATTAGGGGTTAATGCCCGATCTATTTTTTTAGACGAACGCGGTGGCATCACAGCTTCTACGGCATCCGGTAATGGTGGAAATATTGAATTACAGGCAAGTAATTTATTATTGATGCGTCGCAATAGTTTAATATCTACCACATCTTCTAGTGTTGGCGATGGTGGCAACATTAATACTAATAGTGCCTTACTCGTTGCCTTCCCAAAGGAAAATAGTGACATCCGTGCTGATTCGATTGATCGACGTGGCGGTAACGTTACTATTAATAGTTCTGCGATTCTTGGGAGCGAATTCCGAACCCAAAATACTCCCGAAAGTGACATCACTGCTACTGGCGCAAATTCTCAATTAAGTGGCACTGTAACTATCAATAGTGAGATTATCGATCCCACTTCAGGATTAGTAGAATTGCCAGATAACCTTGTCGATGCTACTCGACTGATTGCGCGAGCCTGTCCAGCTGATAGGGGTGATTCATTTACCATTACCGGGCGTGGCGGTTTGCCGCTTATACCCACCGACCTACTTCCTTCTAACTTTAATACAGTATTGGTTGATAGGGTGAGCAGCGATGAAGACAAGCAGAGCAGTAGAGAAACAGAGGTGCAGGGGAATATTTCAACTGCTACTAACTCTTCAGTATCCACTACCCAAGAAAGCACTGAAATTGTGGAAGCAACTGGTTGGGTAACAGACAACAAAGGTCAAGTAGTGCTGATAGCTTCTGCGCCTACTGTCACGACTAACGGTAGTTCGTTTACGCCTCCATCATGTCCTTAAAACCTTACTTGGGATACAGCCGATATCCGCGCTCTACCCTTATATGAGAACAGATAAAAAACCAGGACTTATTCCTATTACCTCAAACCAAATCAGCCAACAAATCCGTAATTTCTCCCTGATGATTGAGTCGATTATCATCATAAATCATCAGCGTATTCAAAGAAGCATGACGGCTCAATTTCTGCACCCGTCGCACATCCCCATTAGTCGCATCCAACGCCGCCGTCACGCTACTATGTCTAATCCGATGCGGGCTAATAGTTTTAGTAATTCCCGCTGCGGTAGCAGTAGCTTGTACAATTTTATAGATGCTAGTAGTAGACAGTCGCTTTCCATAACTCGACGGGTCTAAAGCAACAAATAAAGGTTGTTTTTTATTCAATTCTCCTCTGGCTACCAACCAATCTTGCAAAGCCAAAACAGCAGCATTAGACAAAGATATCGCTTGCTTTTGAGTTCCCTTACCCTTACCCAAAATATTCAGAGTTTTAGCATCTAAATCTAAATCCAAGATATCTGCTTGCGCCACCTCACTGCGGCGCAACGCATTATCCCACAACAATCTCAGAATCGCATAATCTCGCTTACCTTTAAGCGTATCGCGATCGCTCACAGCCAGCATCTTCTTAAAAGCATCCGGACTAATACCAGTAGTATCCCGATAAGGAGTTACCTTTTCACTTTTAATATCTGACAGACTGATAGCACACTTACCGATTTTGGCAGCATACCGCACCAAAGCCTTAATAGCCGCCAGCCTGCGGTTAATCGTCGCCTCCTTCAGATTCCTCTCCACCAACCTCTGCTTGTACTTTAGCACCAGAGCTTGAGCATTGAACCTATCCAATTGCAAAAACTGGGCCACCAGTGCCGGGTTAGGCGGCTGTCCCGTCATGGTAACAAAGAAATCCTTCAGATCTTTTTCATAAGCATCGCGGGTATTGGGACTTCTTTTGTCAGCCAACAAATCGGCCAAAATATCTCCGTCGTTAGTTAAGTCAAAAGTGTCATTTAATGGTATAATCCCGTTCATGCAGTAATAGGTTACAATAATCGATGTTTCCGTAACCTCACCCTAACATAGCCAACGCGATCGCGCCTTGGCGGTGAACCCTTCCGGTTGGCCCAAGTTTTCTCCTTAACAGTGATTAATAAAAACTGATACTGGTTACTGGGGTAAAGCCGAGATACGTGCAAAATAGGACACGAGATTAAGAAACGTAACAAATTCAGTTGTTGTATGCCTCCTCGAAAGCTTTTAAGCACAAGAGCATCCTTAAATTGGCTGACTATTCAACCAAGCTTGACGAGGGCAGAGTATTGGTTATACTCTGCCTTCGTACAGAACTCAAAAGGCGAAAGCCTTAATTAGCAAGCACTTCAGGCTTTCCTGATTTTAGTCATTTCCGATTAACTTTACAAAACTTTACGTCTTGTCCTATTTTGCACGTATCTCGGCTTTACCCCGTTACTAGATATGGATTATGAGCCAAGCCAGCTACCTTACGTTGATGCAGTTGAACTTGTTGACTTAAAGGGTCTTCAACCTAATGGGGTTGGCGGGTACATGAGAATAGCCAAGGATGCTCCATACGTTCGTGTCAAAGGAGAAACTGCACAACAAATTGCACGTTTATGGCGGCAACTCCCGCCCGACGAACAAATGCGCTGCCACATTCCGCCGTTCGGGTTACGCTTCTACATGGGGAATAAACTGCTAGTACAAGGATCTGTTTGTTGGCAGTGCAATAATATTTATGTTGAGGAGAATGGTGAAGACTTGGTATACGAATTTGATGCACAACATCCACATTCTCAACAACTCCTTGCTTTACTACAACTTTTAGCAGAGCGATCGTTTTAAGCAATCTAGCAAACATCTAGTCGGCTAAAAAAGATTTTTTGTATAATTTATAACATAGTTTCATTTGTGCGTACAATTGACATGGCTTGCTCCTGAAAAGCGACTAAAATGAGTAGGTGCGGATGTGCAGAAAATCCCTCCAAAAGCGAGAATTATTCGCAATTAAGTTTAAAAATTTGGCTCGAAAGTAGGAATAAAAAGGAAATAATAGGGATAAGTAGGAAATAATAGGAAAAAGTAGGTAAAAAATGCACAAAATTACCTACTTTTTTTAGGTGCTTTTTTCGGCTTCGCGTCGGTGCAAGCAGTCAGTTGGCACTGTTGCCACTTCACCGATAAAATGGCACTAAGCTGGAAGGATAAAATGGCACGCTCTGGGAGCGGAGAATGCCCGCATTTCTCACAAAATTTGCGATCGCCAACCGCCAAAGCCTTACTGGATAATAGTTTCAGCGTGCAAATACCCAGTTTCCACATCCAACAGTGTGTGAATCGGTAGCAATTCAAAATTATCAGGAATTAGAGGGGGAGGAAATCAAAGATTAACCGTGAATTTTTGAGCATAATTAAATAATTTAATCATCAATTATTAGGCGAATAAATCTGCTATAATTGAGGAGTGAAAAATCAAATATTCCTCAGCTTATGACTCCCAATTCTCAAGAAAAAGCCTGTAAGCAATTCAATTTAGGAAAAGTTAAAGGCAAAGAAATCATCGCTAATTTTTCGGGAGGAAGAATTACTTCAAATGCCGGGATTATCTTAATAGCAGAATTAGACAAAAAGTTGAAAATTAGCCAGCGATTCGCCAATTGTTTTCAAGATTATAGAAATTCATCTTATATAGATTATTCGGTTGAGCAATTAGTCACTCAAAGAATTTATGGACTCGTATTAGGTTATGAAGATGTCAATGACCACGACAAATTACGTGATGATGCAGCTTTAGCCATAGCCCTAGAAAAACTTGACAAATTAGACTCAAATCAAAGAAGTTTGGCTGGAAAAAGTACAATTAATCGACTAGAGTATTGTCCCGAAACTATTCTCAATCAAGAAAATAGCCGTTATCATCGGATTGAACATGACCCGAAGAAGATCGAAAACCTGTTTGTTGACATCTTTTTACAGTCTTATCAAAAGCCTCCTTCTCATATTATTTTAGATATGGATGTCACAGACGATCGAGTACATGGCAATCAAGAGGGAGCTTTTTTCAATACTTATTATCAAGGAGTTTGTTACGCTCCATTATATATTTTTTGTGGGCATCATTTATTAGTAGCTAAGCTCCGTCCTTCTAATGTAGATCCGGCAGAAGGAGCATTAGAAGAATTACAAAGAGTGATTGGATTAATCAGAAAAGAATGGCCAACTACTCAGATTCTAGTGCGCGGCGATAGTGCTTATGCGCGAGAAGAAATCTTTAATTTCTGCGAAGAACAAGATGGCGTTGAATATGCGATAGCTATGGCAACTAATCGCCAATTAAAGTTAAGAGCTAACCAGACAATTGAGAAAGCTAAAAATGAATATTCTAGAAAACTTGAACCGATTGTTGAATTGATGGAAAGCCTTTTTGAGAAAAATGAAGATTTAGAAGTAGTCAGAACGTTAGTTCCTAGTTC
>NZ_JACJUP010000323.1:0-6082 GCF_014748295.1 Planktothrix sp. FACHB-1355
GCCCGCGTGTGGGTTAACGGTCAATTAATGGCTGACCACGAAGGCGGACATACCCCATTCAGTATTGATATTACACCTGTATTGAACGAAAACGGGTTGCAACGGCTTACTGTTTGGGCAGAAGATGACCCGCAAGATTTAGCAAAACCTCGCGGGAAACAAGATTGGCAACTGGAAGCCCACAGTATTTGGTATCCGCGCACGAGTGGGATTTGGCAAACGGTTTGGGCGGAAGTTGTTCCTTCTACTTATATCGATCGCATTCGCTGGACGCCGCACTTTGAACGGTGGGAAATTGGCTTTGAAGCGTTCGTTTCCGGGGAAAAGCGCGATGGTATCCAAGTAAAGGTGAAACTATCTGTTGGTTGCATTCTCTTGGTTAACGATACTTACGAAGTCATCCACGGGGAAATTCACCGCCGCATTGCTCTTTCCGACCCTGGTATCGACGACTACCGCAATGAATTGCTGTGGAGTCCGGAAAAACCAACTTTAATTGATGCCGAAGTGCAATTGTGGTCTGACGGCGAGTTGGTGGATGAGGTGAAATCTTATACAGCAATGCGGACGGTAGGGATTCAGCGCGATCGCTTTATGCTGAACGGACGCCCCTACTACCTGCGCTTAGTTCTAGATCAAGGATACTGGCCGGATACCTTAATGACCGCACCCTCCGATGAAGCATTGCGGCGGGATGTGGAGTTAACCAAAGCGATGGGTTTCAATGGCGTTCGCAAACATCAGAAAATTGAAGACCCCCGTTTCTTGTATTGGGCAGATGTTCTGGGGCTAATGGTTTGGGAAGAAATGCCTTCCGCCTATAGGTTTACGCCGAAAGCAGTAGAACGCCTGACGAAAGAGTGGACTGAAGTTATCGAACGCGATGCTTCCCATCCTTGTGTTGTCGTTTGGGTTCCTTTCAACGAATCTTGGGGCGTTCCCGACCTCACAGCAACCGAAGCACATCGCCATTTGGTACAAGCACTTTACCACTTAACCAAAACCTTAGACCCAACTCGCCCAGTGGTGGGTAACGACGGATGGGAAAGTGCGGCGACGGATATTCTGGCTATTCACGATTACGATAATAAACCGACTCGATTGGCCAAGCGGTATGGGCCAGAAGTTAACTTAGCAGAGTTGTTCGATCGCCAACGTCCCGGCGGGCGCGTCCTCACCTTGGATGGCTATCCCCATCAAGGACAACCGATTATGTTAACCGAATTTGGCGGTATTGCTTATGCGGGTCGGGACGATCGCAAAGCTTGGGGGTATATCCGCATTGAGGATGTCTCGGAACTGCAAATCAGGTATACGGCGCTACTAAATGTAGTGAACAAAGTCGAACTGTTCAGCGGTTTTTGTTATACCCAGCTAACAGATACGTTCCAGGAAGCAAATGGGCTGTTGTATGCTGACAGGACACCGAAGTTTCCCATTGAAGCGATCGCAGATGCGACTCTAGGCAGGGGTGAAGACGAGGAAGAAGACGCTATGCTCGCAGCAGTGAAAGCTGCATGGGCGCAAAAGAATGTATTCCCAGGAGCTATTGAAGCCGGACGGTCGCCAGCTGACTCTGTACAGCCGATACCCAATTGCGGAGGGAATTACTCCTCCTAGTCCCAGTAACGAACCTGTCGCCGCTAACCCCCACTTGCGCTGGCATCCCTTGCGAGGCGAGTGGGTGGCATATGCGAGTCACCGTCAGGGGCGGACTTTTATGCCGCCCCCAGAATATAACCCGTTAGCACCGACAAAAGATCCTCACTTTCCCACCGAACTACCACAAGGGAAATATGATGTGGCGGTATTCGACAATCGTTTTCCCTCGATGACTGTGACAGCGCACGATGCGCCTGCGAACATTGTCGAAACCGTTCCTGCCAATGGGGCGTGCGAAGTTGTAGTCTTTACGCAAGATCCGCACGCCTCTCTCGCTTCTTTGGAATTGGATCATTTAGAATTACTGTTGCAAGTGTGGGGCGATCGCACGCGCAAAATAGGCGAAAATCCTCACATTCAATACGTTCTGCCTTTTGAAAATAAGGGTGTGGAAGTTGGCGTTACATTGCACCATCCCCACGGGCAAATTTACGCTTATCCCTTCGTTCCCCTCGTTCCCGCCCGAATGTTGGAACAGCAACAAGCTTATTACCAAAAACATCAGCAGGGATTGTTGCAAGATTTGATTCAAAAAGAAATTGTGGATAAGCAACGGATTATTTATTTAGATGAATACGCCGTTGCATTTGTCCCCGTTTGTGCGCGTTATCCCTACGAAGTTTGGATCGCGCCGATTCAGCCAGTCGCTACATTTATAGATCTCACAAACGAACAGAGAAAGTCATTAGCCAGAGCATTAAAAACAGTTACTCTTAAATACGATGGTTTGTGGAATCGTCCTTTCCCTTACTTAATGGCTTGGTTTCAAGCACCCACAGACGGAAAACCGCATCCAGAAGCGCATTTGCACGCGGAATTTTTCCCACCATATCGGACAAAAGACCGTTTGAAATATCTCGCCGGAACCGAACTAGCAGCAGGAATGTTTGCTAACGACGCCCTTCCGGAAGAAAAAGCCAAAGATTTACAGGCGGTTGTCGTAAACCTAGAAACGCCAATACTCTTATGAAAATCTTTATCTGCGTTTATCCGCGTTTATCTGCTCTCATCTGCGGTAAAAAAATACCATGAATCCACACAACGAAGAAGTCACCCAAAAACTCGAATCAATCCGAAACACCCTCACCGAAAACGACGCCACGGGTGTACGTTTGCGCGGTACAGATTGGTTTGCTTGGGCTACCGCCGGAGGTTCCAGCACTGTATTGCTTACCGCCGAAACCGGAGTTGCAGAAGTTTTGGTAACCGCAGAAAATGCCTGGATATTAACAGATGAAATCGAAGCGCAGCGCTTCAAAGATGAAGAAATACCCGCAAATTTCCAGTTTAATATCAATCCTTGGGCAGATGCAGAAGCGCGTGAAAAGTTCGTGCGCGATGCCACAAATGGGGGAAAAGTATTAAGCGATCGACCAATTCCTCACGTCGAAAAACGATTACCCGCATCTCTGCAACAGCACAAACGAGTAATGATGTCAAGCGAATTAGAGAGATATCGCGAAGTCGGTCGTTTGGCTAGCGAAGCGATGACGGAGGTACTAAAAGCCGCCCAGCCTACTTGGACAGAATACCAACTGGCGGGAGCGGGTGCAGAGGCTTTGTGGGCAAGGGGAATACATCCGGCGCTGACTTTAGTTGCTGGCGAAAGGCGTTTACCGCTTTACCGTCATGCTACCGCTTCTGGAGAGAAAATAGGACAGCAAGCGATGTTAGTATTTTGCGCGAGAAGGTATGGTTTATATGCGAATCTAACTCGATTTGTTGTTTTTGGTACGCTTCCAGATGAACGCGCCGAATTGCATCGCCATGTCCGCGAAATTGAAGCGGAAGCGTTGAATTTATGCAAACCTGGCACATCTCTAAATGCGGTTTATGATGTGTTAGCAAATGCTTATCAAAAACATGGATTTCCGAATGCCATTCGCGAACATCACCAGGGAGGAACGACGGGATATTTAGCGCGAGAAATTGTGGCGAATCCCACAACTACCGATACTTTAGAAAATAACACGGCTGTTGCTTGGAATCCCAGTTTACCGGGAGCGAAAATTGAGGATACTTTTGTCATTCTTGAAGATGGAAAGTTGGAAAATTTGACTTTAGATCCGAATTGGCCTACTGTGGAAGTAGAAGGTAGGTTGCGACCTGTGCCTTTGAGCCGTTGAAAATTGAGTATTTCTGTTGAAATGTCTCAGAAAAAGATTGAAAAGCTGACTCCTGAACAAGAAGCTTTGATTCCAGTTTATGGCGAAAAGTGGCGTAATATCGTTTTTTCTACTGATCCTATAGACCGTTCAACAGCAAAGGAAGCCATTAAAAAAGCTTACGTTATGATAGGCAGAAAAGAACCTGAAGTTCTCTTTTTTGATAGCACGTATACTCAGCACCAGAAATGGGAAGAATTTATAGATTTATTATCTATTGAATTTTTAGAATTTCATGAGATTATGAGAGAAATAGAAAATCAACTGTGGGAAAAATTAATAAGGCAACTTTCCCATGAAATTAATAGCTATATTATAGACGAACTGCAAGAAAAGTTCTTCAACATTCTAGATAACCAAATTGGAAGGGAATTAGCCAACAATTTACCAAATCTAGGATACTGTATCATACCTGAAGATTGGGCACCGGAAGCCAGCTATGTAGATTTTTGTCTTTCTGTTTTAAACTTAAATTGCTCATATAAAAGTGAATGGTTATTATTTCAAGAGATTAATAAAAATTGTGGGATCATTTTTCCTTATGAAGAACTCGTAATGGTATGCGATCGCCCTCGCATTCTCTCCTTCGATAACCAACATCGCCTCCACGCAGAAGGCGCACCCGCGATCCAATTTGCTGACGGATACAGCCTCTACGCTTATCATGGCGTCCCATTACCTGAAAAGTACGGTAAGGTACACCCAAATAATTGGCAATCTGCATGGCTTTTAGAAGAAGAAAATGCTGAATTGCGACGAGTGTTAATTCAGGCAATTGGCTACGAAAAAATTGCTTCTGAATTAGGCGCAACTGAGTTAGATTCGTTTCAAGAATACAGTTTATTAAAAATTAATACTGATGTTGATATCGAACCTATTTATATGTTAAAGATGACTTGCCCAAGTACGGGATACATTCATATATTGCGAGTTCCTCCCGATCTAAAGTCGGCGCGGGAGGCGATTTGCTGGGTGAATTGGGGTGTCGATCCAGAGGAATTTGGGGTGCAGACATGACTGATTTTATTAAAATGGCAGAAGCAAAGATTGAAAAGCTGACTCCTGAGCAAGAAGCATTGATTCCAATTTATCGGGATAAATGGAGAAAGATTGCGCTTTCAACTGAGCCGATCGATAAGGAAAAAGCTGCTGAAGCAGTAAAAAAAGCTTATGCTTTGATTGGCTTACCGGAACCAGAGATACTTTTTTATGATAGCCCTTATGCAGTAGGTAGCGATCGAAAATTAGTCATAGATGAAAATCGAATATATGGAAATTTATATAGACCCAGAGGAATTTTTAAGGAAGATTTTACCTCTTACTTATTATCAGCTATAACTTCTAGTTGCCTTAAGACAGTTATGAGTCGCCTGAGTAGCGAACTGCATGATGATATAGTTTGGAAATTAGAGGGCGTCTTAACGGAAGAACTTAGAATGTTATTCCAAACAATGCAGGAAGTAAGTAATCAACTGTGGAACAAATTAGAATTTAAAGAAAAGCAAATACAAAAACTATGGGAGGAAATGTGGTTACAGCTTGAGATACCAATACCAAATCATTGGCTCGATCAGTTAATGATACAGAATGCACTCATAGAAACCGAACAAAAACATCCACTCGCAAAACGCATATCTGATGCGGCGAATAACACTAACCAACAGGGAGATTTACTGAACATTATCTTTGGTAATGATGATATATTTATTGCTCCAGCCCAATGGGTTAGTTCGGGCAGCCTGTGCGATTTTTGTATTAATGTATTAAATTTTGAATACAAGCAAAAAGAATGGGAAGCATTACAAGCAATAGCCAAGAATTGCGGTTGTATTTTCCCTTTTGAGAAGATGGTAATTGTATGCGATCGCCCTCGCATTCTCTCCTTCGATAATCAGCAGCGTCTCCACGCAGAAGGCGCACCCGCCATCCAATTTGCCGACGGATACAGCCTCTATGCCTATCATGGCTTCCCATTACCTGAAAAGTACGGTAAGGTACACCCAAATAATTGGCAAAGTTCATGGCTTTTAGAAGAAGAAAACGCTGAACTGCGGCGAGTGCTAATTCAGGGAATTGGATATGAAAAAATCGCTTCTGAACTAGGCGCAACTGAATTAGATTCGTTTCGAGAATATAGTTTGTTAAAAATTGATACTGATGTTGATATCGAACCAATTTATATGTTAAAGATGACTTGCCCAAGTACGGGATACATTCATGTATTGCGAGTTCCTCCCGATGTAAAGTCGGCGCGG
>NZ_JACJUP010000324.1:0-6030 GCF_014748295.1 Planktothrix sp. FACHB-1355
TGTCACAAAGGAGAAATCTTCTCGCAGTGTTTTACTAAGACGGTACAACTCTTTTTGCCCCACATCTCGATTATCCATCCAAAAACGAATACTCTTGTTGCGAACAAACTGAGCGGTTCTCATCGCCTCGTCAACTGCATTGTATTGAGTTGTTTTCCCTTGAGCCTTGAATTCTAAAACGATCATTTACGTGGAAAACTTCTACGCAAAATAATATAACATAAAAGCCGTCCTAGAAAGACGGGGTTAACAACCCATTTTTCGGTAAAATGTGGACGGCGTAGATAGAACGGACGACCGGTGGCACGCTGATTCCGTGAAAAAAGTGATTAGGAGGTTTTTTCGGTGTCCAAAAAAACTGTAGCAAATTTGTCGTCGTCAGACTTAGCTGGCAAACGGGTTTTGGTGCGGGCTGATTTTAACGTACCGGTGGATGAGGCAGGCAACATCACCGACGATACGCGCATCCGCGCTGCTTTGCCGACCATCCAGGATTTGACCGGAAAGGGAGCTAAAGTAATTCTATCGAGCCACTTTGGCCGTCCCAAGGGAGTGGATGAAAAGCAGCGCCTCACCCCAGTTGCCAAGCGCCTGTCGGAGTTGCTGGGAAAAGAAGTGAAAAAGCCCAGCGATTGTATCGGTGATGAAGTTGCTGCTACAGTCGCCGAAATGCAAAACGGGGATGTCATTCTGCTGGAGAATGTCCGCTTCCACAAAGAAGAGGAGAAAAACGACCCGGAATTTGCCAAACAATTGGCTGCGAATGCAGATTTATACGTTAACGATGCGTTTGGGACAGCCCACCGCGCTCACGCTTCTACGGAAGGCGTTACCAAGTACCTCAAGCCTTCTGTGGCTGGGTATTTGATCGAGAAGGAACTGCAATATCTGCAAAGTGCGATCGAAAATCCCCAGCGTCCTTTAGCTGCCATTATCGGCGGTTCTAAGGTTTCCAGCAAAATCGGTGTGATCGAAACGCTACTGGAAAAGTGCGATAAGTTGATCATCGGTGGCGGGATGATCTTCACATTCTACAAAGCTCGCGGTCTGAGCGTGGGTAAGTCCTTGGTGGAAGAAGATAAGCTGGAACTGGCGAAGACTCTGGAAGCTAAGGCGAAAGAACGCGGCGTGCAGTTGCTGTTACCTACCGATGTGGTAGTTGCAGATAAATTCGCCGCCGATGCTGAATCTCAAACTGTCAGCATTGAAAATATCCCCGATGGTTGGATGGGTTTGGATATTGGCCCCGACTCTGTGAAAGTGTTCCAAGATGCGCTGGCTGATTGCAAGACGGTGATTTGGAATGGCCCGATGGGCGTGTTTGAGTTCGATAAGTTTGCCGTAGGTACGGAAGCGATCGCTCACTCTCTCGCCGATCTTACCAAGAAAGGCGCTGTCACCATTATCGGCGGTGGCGACTCCGTAGCTGCGGTGGAAAAAGTCGGTGTCGCAGACCAAATGAGCCACATTTCTACTGGCGGCGGCGCTAGCTTGGAATTGCTCGAAGGTAAGGTATTACCCGGTATTGCCGCACTCGATGAAGCCTAATTTCTCTTAGCAGTAGGGTGGGCATTGCCCACCTTACATTTGTCACTCGATTTTGGATTTTGGATTTTGGATTGGCTTAGATTAAACCGATCGCACTCAACTTTAATATAAAGGAACTTTTTTCCCCATAAATCCCAAAGATATTAGTTTGTAGAAGATATAAACTATTATGATAAAAACATCTAGATTGAAAAAATGGCTGAAGCGATCGCGTCGTCGCTTGTATGAGTTTTGGGGGAGCGATCGCTATTCCAGACCTGCTAGTTCTGGTATCGACAGCAAACTAGAAAAGTATCTTCCCAATCGAGGCTTTTTTATCGAAGTTGGCGCTAATGATGGCTTTTCTCAAAGCAATACGTATTATTTAGAACGCTTAAAAGGTTGGACAGGTATTTTAATTGAACCTATTCCCGAACTTTATCGAGAATGCGTGCGAGAGCGTCCGAATTCAAAAGTTTTCAATTGCGCTTTGGTAGCTCACGATTACCCTTCAGCTACTATCGAAATGAGCTACGGGCATTTGATGTCTTTAGTCAAAGGATCTTTCCATTCTTCCCAAGCAGAAGCAGGTCATTTAGAAAAAGCTAAAGAATATTACGATATCGAACCTTTTGTAATTGAAGTTCCTGCAAGAACACTGACATCCATACTCGACGAACTAAAGGTTACAGAAATAAATTTTTTCTCTTTGGATGTAGAAGGTTTTGAATTAAATGTATTGCAAGGTTTGGAATTCAGTAAATATCAACCTAAATATATGTTAATTGAATTTTTAAACGTACAATCGCGAGAAGCAATAGAAGCATATATATCTAAATCATACGAATATGTTGAAAAAATATCTAAAAATGATTACCTCTACAGAAATAAACGATGATATGGTAAGAGTTGATATACTACTTTGTAATAGTAAAGTTGTATATCAACCGTTCTCGTAAGTGAGGGGATTCTTAATTACTGAAACCGTTCGGCTGAGCGCTCACGACGAAGCCCTTGATTCTAGTTTCTTCTTCCCTGTTTTCCCTCTTCCTTCTCCCTCTTCCCCCGACGCCCTATCCCCTAACCCCTAGCCCTAGCTATTACCAAATGTTGTGGCGCAAATTACTAGCATTACCAGTTTTTCTCGCTGTCATTGGCAGCACAGTTAAAGCATCTGCTATTCCGGCTGAAGTTTTTACACCCTACTTAAATGAGATCGGCAATAGTTTACCACCCGGTTGGGTAATGCGCTTGCCCTCACGAATTTTACTGGGTGGCCCCGCTGACGAAGAATTTATCAGCCAATTGATTGTCCGCGTTTTTCCCTCCACTACTCCACCCGGTTTAACTGTTAGCTTGTTTAGCTGTACTTCCGGAGGTTATCCCTGCTTAGTCGGCAGCTTTTCGGTAGATAGCCAAACTTCTGCGAACGCACAGCGAGAATTCCGAAAACATCTCGCGGCAGCGCAAGCAGTCACGCTGGCAAGGGGAATTCAGGGATATTTGCTGGAAGGGCAAAAACAAAACCCGCCGAATATGTTTTCATCGGTAATGTGGCAACAAGACGGCATGATTTACACTGTTAGCTTTTTGACTGAAGAACGCCAAAATATTCTGTTTATGGCTTATTCAATGGCAAATCAAGCACCGCTGCGTTGATTAAAGTCAAAAGTCAAAAGTCAAAAGAAAGGGGTTAGGGCGTCGGGGCTAGGGGCTAGGGAAGAGGGAAGAGGGAGAACGGGAGAGGGAGAGGGAAGAATTTTGAATGATTGACTTTTGACTTTTGACTTTTGACTCCCCCGCTCGGCATTTGTACTCAACTGGTTTGCCGAAGCGATCGCATAAACTAGCTTATAGGTTGGTTTCGCATTGAGGAAACTATCTATGCTGACTGTTGCACAAGCGCGACCAAACGAACGCGCCAAGTTTATCCAACAAACCTACACGCATCTAGCGGGGGCAGTTGGTGCATTTATTGTTGTCGAATTTTTGCTGTTTCAGACTGGCATTGCTGGAGTATTGTTCCGTTTTGTAGCTGCCAGTCGATTTAGCTGGTTAGCGTTTCTGGGAGCGTTTGCGCTGCTGGGCTGGCTATCGAGGGAATTGGCTGCGAAGGCAGATTCGGTGGAAACCCAGTATACCGGTTTGGGGATTTATGTAGTCGCAGAAGCACTGATATTTGCTCCCCTGCTGTACATTGCTGCCTTTTTTTCGAGCCCTGACGTGATTCCGACAGCGGCTATCCTGACCCTGTTCCTATTTGGCGGTTTGACTACCGTTGCATTCACGACGCGCCAGGATTTTACCTTCTTAGGCGGCATTCTCAAAATCGCTGCTTTTGTCGCCTTGGGTCTAATTCTTTGCAGCATCATGTTTGGCTTCACGTTAGGGCTGTTTTTCTCGGTGGCAATGGTAGTATTTGCCTCGGCGGCAATTCTGTACGACACGTCCAATGTGATACACCACTATTCGACGCATCAGTATGTGGCGGCTTCGCTGGAACTATTTGCTTCTGTAGCTTTGTTGTTCTGGTATGTGCTGCAAATTGTGATGTCATTGTCTCGCCGCTAAAACAATGGTGCTTTGATTTTTAATAATTAAAAACCAAAAAGCGCTCTCGTTAAAAGGAGAGCGCTTTTTTTGCGTCTCTTTCGGATTTATCAAATTTTATACACACTCAATTTGACTTGCCACTGCTGCTACTAACACTGCTGGTTCAACTGGCTTAGGCAGGTGAAGCTGAAAGCCTGCATTTAATAATTGCCGACAGTCTTCTTCTCTAGCGTAAGCGGTGAGTGCGATCGCAGGAATAGTACTAACTTGCTCTAATTCGATCTGCCGCACTTGACGGATGAGCGCGTAGCCATCCTGCTCTGGCATCCCAACATCGCTAATTAAGATATCAGGCTGTGACTGTTGAATCACCTGCAAGGCTTCATGCACCGAAGCCGCTGCCCTGACGGAAGCGCCAGCACGCTCCAGCACGACAGTCAACAGTTCGCGGGTATCTGCTTCATCATCGACGACCAGTACAGATACATTGCTCAAGCTTGGATGTAAGTCGAATGCAGGGGCTTCCTCAGCTATCGAAGGCTGTTGTCCCGCTTCACTTGGCAGAATGCAAACTGCCATCAGGGGTAGCTGCACCGTAAATGTGGCTCCTAGTCCTTCGCCTGGGCTGCTTGCTTCCACTGTTCCCCCGTGCATTTCTACCAATTGCCGCACAATGGCAAGTCCTAATCCCAATCCACCATGATGCCTTGTAGTTGCTCGTTCTGCCTGACGAAAGCGGTCAAAGACGAAAGGTAGAAAATTTGGATGAATACCTTGACCGGTGTCACTGACTGTAATGACGGCGTTGGAGGAAATGCGCTCTAGCCGAACTTCAATTTGTCCATTTCTGGGAGTAAACTTAATGGCATTGGAGAGTAAATTCCAAACGATCTGCTGTAAGCGATCGCTATCTCCTGACACTAAACTGGCTGATTCATCCAGATCTGTCCGAATCTCGATGTTTTTCGCTGTGACGGCAAGCTGCACGCAATCAATAGCTGCCCGAATCACAGAAACTAAATTGACGGGGCGGATATTGAAATGAAGTTTACCTCGAACAATGCGAGAGATGTCTAGCAGATCTTCAATCAGTGTTACCTGCGTTCTGGCATTCCGCTCGATCGTCTCTAATGCGCGAGCGACGATCGTGTCATTTAACTGCCGACCGCGAAGGATCTGCGCCCAACCCAAAATAGCATTTAATGGGGTGCGGAGTTCGTGGGAGACGATCGCCAAAAATTCATCTTTGAGGGTATTTGCTTGGTTGAGGGATTCTGCTTGCTGTCGCAGTTCCTTCTCTAGCTGCTTCCGCTGGGCAATTTCTGCTTGCAAGGCTTGGTTGGTAATTTCAGCCAGTTTTGCCCGCAATTGCGCTTCTTCCAGTTGCTTCCGTTCGCTGATGTCCCGCACTAGCCAGCGTAGCCCCACGATCGCACCTGTCTGGTCAAATACCCTAGTCACAGTTAATGCAGCATCAAAAGGTACTGCACCGCGAGGCTGTAACTGGATAATCCACTCTTGAAGTCGTTCAACTTGATGCAATCGGTTGAGTTCGTTGCGGAAAGCTCGACGTTGAGGTTCGGGAACAAATACGATTAAAGGCTTGCCAACCAAGTGCTTTTGCGACACCTTGAGCAACAGACTAGCAGCATGATTGGCTTGCTGAATTTTGCCTTCTGTGTCAGTAATCAAGTAGCTATCAGGAGCAAATTCAAATAACTCCCGGTAGCGCTGCCGTTCTAGTTCTAGAGACGTATGAGCCTCCAGCAATTCCTGATTTTGCTCGTGCAATACTTCTTGAGATACCCGCAGTTCTTCTAGAGAAACACCCAGTTCTTCCAATGCTTGGGGCAGCAGTTCTGGGTGTTGCGATGGATTGGAATGAGCGTAGTTTAATAGGTTACTCACTCGCTCACCCAACGCTCTCATTTGTTGGCTCAACCACTCACC
>NZ_JACJUP010000325.1:0-6050 GCF_014748295.1 Planktothrix sp. FACHB-1355
AGTATAATATATATAGTTAGGACACTTCATTACTTTTACCTAAAATCTTTACTGTCACTAACAAATTTTTTCGGATTTTTAACCGCAGATGAACGCAGATGTAGGCGATAGCCTTGCCGTAGGCTACGCAGATAAATTTTAGATTTTTCTGGGTTTATCTAGGTAGTCTGTGGTAAGGATTGCCTTTGGGAAGGGTGATTGCACGGCTACTCTTAACCCAATATACCTCTCCAGAAAAGAATCTCAAAGGGCAGGCAGGATGCCTACCCCACAAGAATTTTTGGAGATGTCTAATGGCAGGGTGCTGAATTAGGAACTAATCCAAAATCCTTGCATCGCCTGACGTTCGCTTTGTAATTCAGGAAAAATCGACACATGGCTTTAAATATCGCCAAACTAAACCATAAAATTTCTGTGCTGGAGTTAGTTAAATTGTGGGAAGATAACCACAACAGCATCATTATTAATCTTCAGCATTTGCGGGATAACTATCAACGCCAAGGGTTGAAGAAAATTCCCGGTTCCAGAGACGAAAAGGGCAATCTTGTCCCGCCTTTGCTGAAAGGTGAATTTACCGATGGTGGCGAGTATGTGCGTGCGATCGCATTTAAACTCAATCGCAATACCGCAACTATCAATATGCTGACTTCCAGACCGTTTAAGCTGGTCAATGGTGAAGATGGAAACCAAATTACCGAAGTCGCCGGTTTGCTATTTACCGATCTCGAAACTTTCAATAACTACACTATTGTCAGGGATGGCGACATAAATGTCAAGTCGCTACAAGTCAAATTCTCCAGCCAGAAAGTGTTCGATCTTTTCAAAGAAAAAGGCGTAGTTGAAAAATCCGGCAATCCAGTCGAAAACTATGATTTTCGTGCTGAATACACGATCTGTTTCGACAATTTACCTCTAGTACCTGAAAAAGTCCATTACAACCATCTTAACGGCGTGTTTGACGAGTTAGCCGAAGTGAAAGTACTTGCCAGTATCTTATCGGCTTTCTTGAAGAAAGAATCCGATACTTACATACCCGAACAAGTGGAGGAATTGAAAAAGCACTATCTCTCGAAAAACCTGTATATCAACTTTCCGAAAACGACAGAGTATGCTTCTCTAGATTCAGCGCTTGCTAACGGCACTGTTGATTTTCGGAAAAGCTACAAAGTCGATATCGGCAGCAAAGATATCCTCAATTTCGGCAAACTTCCTTCAGCCAATAAATTCCTCGATCGCATATACGAGGCGTACAATCGAGATACTGGCGAGAAGGTGGAAAAACCCACATTCGATATCGCCTTGAATGCGAACATTATCTTCGCGCACAAAACCCTGTCATCGCGCACCAAGATCACCAAAGTTGACGAGTTGATGCAGCCAATTTTTGATGATTTTCTCGGTATGGAAGATAACGGTAGCGTTGCCGCTATCTTATCAAAAGTTGGCGCAGATAACCTGATGCCAATGTTGCAGGCAAAATGGAACGGAGAAAAAGTCAATCGCGACGAATTTGTAGCTGCTTTGACAGCGGCAAATGAGCAACTGGAGGACTATGTAGAAAAAGTTTATCGGGAAAAAATTAGTCCCCTAGTTTTCTACATCGGTTCTACCGGACATTTACCAGATGATATCGACGCGGTAGCGCAAACGGCGGCAGAAATTGGTGGTAAATATCCCAACTTGCAATTCTCCAAATATGAGCGAGAAGGAACGTTTTTTGAGGTTGGCGATACGATTATTAGCGTGTATGCTAAATATGAGTATTACACAGTAAAAACGCCTGCGTAATATTTGTTTTATGCCTCGTGACCGGATTGACCCCGGTCACGAAAATACACAACCTCTGCCTCTTATTTTATCCCCCATACCATCATGCAGAAATCGCCGCGCCTTTTGCGTCTAACTATGCTATTATGTCTCGTTGCTCTGATTGGATCGGTAGCACTCAATTTCCGCCTATTCTTTGCAGCAAGACATTACTATATTCTCCTAAATCAAACCAACTTAGATCCGCTGGGTTTGCAGCATTTTCGCGCTAAATCCAGTCAGCGGGATGTGAGTAATACCGCCACAGCAAATGTGGTGTTCTTTGGCGATTCGCGAGCTGAAGAATGGCCTTTTCCAAGTGGGTTAAAAGGTTTTTCCTTTGCGAACAGAGGTATTACCGGTCAAACTTCCAGTCAAGTGCTGGAAAGGTTTGATAAGCACGTTTTACCGTTGCGTCCGAAAATTATTGTCGTGCAAGTCGGTATCAACGATTTGAAAACGATACCGCTGTTTCCTCGCCAAAAAGCCAGTATTATCGCTAATTGTAAGGATAATATAGGGGAAATTGTGAAGCGATCGCACTCTCTCGGTACTACAGTTATCCTCACAACTATTTTCCCCGTTGCTGAGGTGCCGTTAGCACGCAGACCGTTTTGGTCATCGGAGGTCGATCGCGCTATTCTAGAAGTAAACTCTTACATATATTCTTTGCAAGCGCCGAATGTGATAATTCTGGATACTTATGCGCTTCTCGCGGAAAAAGGCAAAGGCAAAAATAAGTTCTATCGCGATACTTTGCATACCAACGCCAAGGGGTATGAGGTTCTGAATAAAGAACTGGCAAAAATATTAGCAGGAATCAAAATAGAGAAATAGTAGGGTAGATTTTAACACACCCTAATAATTTTTTTCAGAATTTGCTTTTAAGATTTAGAAGCTGTAGCAGTATTAGTAGTTTCGGCTTTTTGATTCTGAGATGTCTAAAAAACTCACAATAATTTTAACAAAACTTCAATAAAAATTTGGCAATTTCCAAATAAGAGAGTAATATAGTACTGAATCAGCTTGAATTATAAAAATTGCTTGTTGTTGAAGAAATATTAAATGAACGCAAAAACAAAAATACTGTTCATCGCTCTAGATGCAGCAGATAAGGATTTGATTACTCAGTGGACTGATGAAGGCTTACTTCCTACTTTTAAATCGCTTTTTGAGAAAGCAGCTTGGGGAATTACTAACAATCCAGTCGGACTTTATGTTGGCGCTATTTGGCCTTCTTTTGCCACAGCAGTTGACGCCGCCAAGCATGGTTGCTACTGTTACAGTCAAATAAATTCAGGTAGTTATATCACTACTAAATATAGCGTATTTGACTTAAAAGGAGAAATGTTTTGGGATACTTTGAGTCGTGCCGATAAGAAAGTTGCCATTATCGATCTTCCCAGAACTCCTCCTACTGAAAATGTGAATGGTATCCACATAGTTGACTGGCTGACTCACGATCCGGATATCGTTGATAAGCTTTATACTTGGCCGCGATCGCTAGCCGCAGAGATAGAAGCAAATTACGGTCGAGATCCGATTGGCTATTGCAATCGGATCTCCCGGAGTGCAGCAGGATACCAACATTTTCGCGATGATTTAGTAAAGAGAGCAGAAACAAAAGAAGCTCTTTCCAGTCAATTTTTATCCCAAGAAAGCTGGGATTTATTTCTGACAGTTTTTAGCGAAAGCCATTGCGTCTGACATCAGTGTTGGAGCCTTCACGACCCTACTCATCCAAAACACGATAAAGCGATCGCTGATGCTGTTGGTAATCCCATCAAAGATGTATATATCGCTCTTGATGCTGCTGTTGGCAGACTTTTACAACAGGTGGGAGAGGAAACCACAGTATTTGTTCTTGCCAGTCATGGCATGGGGCCACATTACGACGGTACGTTTATTTTAGATGACATTCTGCGCCGTCTGAAAAATGTTAAAATGCCTACTATAGGCAATCAAGTTTCTCAAGTTTTGAGTTCATCTTGGGAACAAACTCCTATTTTACGAGAGATTTTAAAACCTCTGCGAAATTACATCTGGAAGCCTTTACGAAATCGCTTTTGGAAAAGTGACAAACCAGTTCGAGAAGCTTTGAAAGAACCTGATAATAGCAGTCGCAAATGTTTGACAATTCCTAACAACGATACTTATGGAGGAATTCGGATAAATCTGGTGGGTCGCGAACCAAAAGGAAAGATAAACCCTGGTTCGGAATACGAAGCTTTTTGCCAACATCTGACGGAAGATTTGATGGCTGTTGTCAATGTCGATACTGGTAAACCATTGGTTTCTAAAGTTATCCGAACGGCAGATTTTTATAAAGGAGAAATGATGGCGCATCTACCGGATTTGATGGTAGAATGGAATCGGGAAGCACCGATTTCTAAAGTTTATTCTCCTAAAATTGGGACAATTGAGAAAACTTTTACTGGCGTCCGCACAGGAGATCATAAAGGGGATGGGTTAGTGTTTGCGATCGGCCCATCAATTCAACCGGGTCAGATCCAAGAATCGATTTCGGTGATGGATTTCGCACCGACAATTGCTTCTATATTAGAAGTACCGCTGACCGATGTTGATGGAAAAGCGATCGAAGCTTTTTGTGGAAAAGTTTTGATAAATAATTAATATAGCGGTTTTCAACAGTACAAAGAAACCCGATTTCTTCAACAATACCTTCGCCATTTTGTTGTAGGTTGGGTTTCGCTTCTCTCAATCCTACCTACGAATCTTATTCCCTTCTAGCTGAAAACGGCAAGAATAAGTACGATCTCGATACGCTGCATCTCAACGCCAAGGGATATGATGTTTTACATAAAGAATTGACAGTAGCTTCTATTTTTTTAAACGACGGAAAACATAACCTACAAAACGCCGACTTTGAACAAGTCGATCGCGCAACCCTATTAAAGTACGCTTGTGATAAGATTTGGGTGCAAGCTGAAACGAATAATTATAAGTGCTGCGAAGTCCTGCGGGAATGTTAGCTGAAGTAACTTCGGCAAACACTCGTGTTAGTTCCGCAGCTAAGCTAGCAAAACCCAATTCTTCTGCTATTTTTACGATTAAATCGCCGCTACGCTTGACATAGCGCAGTCGTTTCTCGAAATTAGCGCAGTAAAGAATTCCCAAATCTAAATGATCTTCCAATTCATTTGCCAAGAGCATCAAAAGCACGTGGCGATCGCTAGGAGTAAGGGTATTCAAATTTTGCGCGATCGCCGATATGCTTTCTTCGTTCCACGCCAAAGCAGTATATTTAGCAATGTATTTTTCTACATCCTTACCAACAGCACGCCTTACTTGTTCCTGCTTGCTGTTGGATATACCGATTCCCCCATCTCCAAAGTCACCCTGCATATAAGCGGCGTGCAACAAACCAGCAGCTACCACCTCTACAGGTGCATCAACAGAAGCTAGGATGCTAGCAGTGCCTACTAAATGAGCGATAAAAGTTTTGCCGTCTCCTCGAAAGTAACCTGTAAATAGAGACATTGCTAGCTGGTATGCTTTTAGAATACAGCTTAGTTCTGTTTCTGAATAACCCTGTCTAGAAAGTTGAGCGAACAGTTGAATGTTTGTTTGAGCAAAGGGATACATTGCTTTTTTGCTTAAGATTTAGAAACTGTAGCTTTGGTGACGGTTTCTTCTTTTTGTTTCTGGGTTTTATTTGGCGACTGACGGACTAAAATTTTGTTCAACAGCTTTTCGATCGGCATCAAAATATTTTGATTGAGCCAAGCACCGCGTTTGATTGGTAAAAATTGACGAATCGACTCTCTAATCGTTCTTTGTCGATGACGATTTAACCAGATATAATGACCTTTCAGGCAAGGGTCATCTTCTGATAAATTCCATTTCTCCCGGAAATAATTTAAGCTGTCGCGATTCCAAGCTTCACTCCAACGCAGGAAGAAGAAAGGTAAATCTGACAATGCGAACGGGGGTGGTGCAACGTAACTGACGATCGAATTCGGCTCAAAATAAATAGTACCGCCGTTTTCCCGAACCTCCAAACACAAATCCCAATGTTCTCCCGTACTCAAAAATTTTTCATTCAAACCGATCTTTTCAAATATTTCGGTACGCGCCAATATACAATGAAACTCGAGCAATTCAGTTTCTTCTCGCCGCAGTTCAGAACTTACTTTATCAATTGGTTTTCTGGCGAAGCGATGTTGTTCAAAAAACTGTCGTTTACCCTGCTTGTCTCGGAAGTGTGCAAAACCTCCTGCCAT
>NZ_JACJUP010000326.1:0-6032 GCF_014748295.1 Planktothrix sp. FACHB-1355
TTAACGACTGTGGACAGTCAGCTGCCGACAGCCCTGGACGAAGCAGTAAGTAAACTTCAATTTCCGGTTAGATCCGGATTTGTATCAGTTTTATGGAGCAGAGGAAAAAGTATTTGGGTACGGTATATTTAGTAGGTGCGGGGCCGGGAGATCCGGGGCTAATGACTCTCAAGGGAAAAGCCTTGTTGGAATGTGCCGACGTGGTAATTTACGATGCCCTTGTCAGTCCCCAAATTTTAGCGATGATTAACCCGCAAGCTGAGAAAATTGATGCCGGTAAACGGATGGGGCGTCACTCCTTATTGCAAGAAGAAACTACTTACTTATTAATAGAGAAGGCGCAGACAGAAGCAATCGTTGTGCGTTTGAAAGGTGGCGATCCTTTTGTATTCGGTCGCGGCGGCGAAGAAATGGAAGACTTGGTAAAAGCGGGTGTGTCTGTGGAAGTGGTACCGGGTATAACGTCGGGAATTGCCGCACCTGCTTATGCGGGTATTCCTTTGACTCACCGTTCTTACAGTTCTTCAGTTACTTTTGTGACCGGACACGAAGCGGCTGGGAAGTATCGACCCGCTGTAAATTGGAGTGCGATCGCTCACGGTTCGGAAACAATTGTAATTTACATGGGCGTTCACAATCTACCTTATATTGCCGAACAATTGCAAATAGCTGGCTTAAGTGGCGAAACTCGTGTCGGTTTGGTGCGCTGGGGTACTCGTCCCGAACAGCAAGAACTCTACGGTACGCTGGGTACAATTGTCAAGTTAGTTGAAGAAAATCAATTTGGCGCACCTGCGATCGCCATTATTGGATCTGTAGTAAACTTACACAGTATTCTTTCCAGTTGTCGCCCGTAACACCTATGAATTTATGGATGGCAATGCCATAACTTCCACCCAAGCAATTCAAGCGATTTTGGCACCGGCGGTAATGATTTCCTCTAGTGCCTTATTTTTTTTGGGATTAAGTGCCAGGTATATAGCTCTTTTAACTCGCATCAGGTTATTGAATGATGAAAAGCGAAACCTGAATAAACTTATGACCAAACAAGGTCAAATTGATGAGTCTGACAATATTAGATTGTTGCACATCATCACACAAGTAAATATATTATTGCGAGCTGCATGGTTTGTTCGCAATGCAATTATGTGTCAGGTTTTAGCGGTAATTTGCTTCGTTTTAACTTCCTTATCCATCGGGATAAATTTCTTTTTTTATACTAATTTAATTCAGGGGTTGCCACTCTATTTATTTACAGGTGGTATGTTTCTCGTTCTAGGCGGCGTTACTTGTATGGTATTGGATATTTTTATTTCTTATCGAGTTATCATTATAGAAGTGAAAGATGAACCTTAACTCACATCTTGCACCAGGTTTAGAAACCGGGTTTCCTGCAAATAGTTAAATCTGAAAGCGTACATATTTCGTTAAGCAACCCGGTTTCTCAGGTATTGTTGAGAATGGTGCAAGATGTAAGTTCAGAACAAAATTAGATGAGTTTTTTGTCAGAAGCTAAAAAATGATCCCAGTCGTCGTAGCCATAAATACTCTCATTGCCCTAATCAATTTCTATATTGCTTGGCGAGTGTGGAAACTGCGGCAAATACTGGCACGCGCAGCAAATGCCATACTTACCGCAGAACGGGGCACTCATAACGTGCTGTACAACGCACCAAATGCAATTTCTAAAGGACAGAAGGGCGTATCGCTGCTGCGAGAGCGGTATCAGGTGCTGGAAATTCAGATCCAAAGGGTGCAACAAATTATAGGCTTACTAGCCCTATTAGGGAAAGTCTGGCAAAAGCCCCGAAGTCAGCTGGCAAAGCAGTCTAAATTTCTCAAAAAAGTAGCGAAATTGCCGATCGAGCGAGGACAAAGTTAAGCGAATTAACCGAGATTTGTTTCGCGCTGGCGACGGCAGACTGATTAATACGGACGTGAATAGTAGTGCTAGTATGATCGGGAAAGCATTTTCCATAGACGCGCAGCGCCTTACCGAAGAAAATACAGGATGTAGTAGTACGTCCGCTGAAATTAACCGCTGACAAAACGGTTGGAATGGACAAGTGTAATATTTGTCTATAAAACCTGTAACTATAGAGACCCGAAAATGTCTGATAAGCGTTCTGGAGCTTTTATTGGTGGTATGCTGCTCGGAGCAGCGATCGGCACCATTACTGGTTTGCTGATTGCACCGCGCACCGGTAGAGAAACGCGACATTTGCTCAAAAAATCTGCCGAAGCTTTACCCGACTTGGCAGAAGACCTCTCAACTACTGTACAGCTGCAAGCCGATCGGCTCTCCGAATCTGCACTGAAAAACTGGGATGACACCCTGACGCGACTTAAAGAAGCGATCTCTGCTGGAATAGAGGCTGGGGCTCAAGAAAGCAAAGCCTTTGAACGAACAGAAGCCGCAGCACCTTCGGAAAAAAACTCATCCCCCGACCCGGAGGAGCTATACTCGAATTCCTATGGTTCGGGGACTACAGTGGCTTCCCAAGACATCACACCCACATAAACTCTCAGGTAACTGCAAAAATAACCCTCGCTTTTGGCACAAATCCTGTGATTGACCCCCTATTTTGGTTAGGATTTTCCATACTGCTGGTTGCTGTCAGTCTTGCGGCTGTTTTGATGGCAGCTATACCCGCATTGCAGGAGATCGCCCGCGCTGCTCGCAGTGTGGAAAAATTAGCTGATACCCTATCTCGCGAATTGCCCCCTACTTTGGAAGCGATTCGCTTGACCGGTATGGAAATCAGCGATTTGACAGATGATGTCAGCGAGGGAGTTAAAAGCGCTGGTGTTGCGGCTAAACAAGTCGAACAAAGCGTTGTGTCCGCCAAGACGCAGGCAAAAAAAGTGCAAACTACTACTCGCAGTGTGTTTACTGGTGTTAAAGCCGCTTGGAAAACCTTTACTCGCAGCCAAACTAGCCCCTCCGCCTCTATAGGACGGCGGTCTGCCGCTACCCCTCTCCCGCCTTCTCAAGGAACTCCCTTGGATGTTCGCGATCGAGCGATCGCACCTTCTCATCGCGCTTCAGAGTCTCACCGAGAAATTGCTGAGCGCCGAAGCGCCGAGGCTTCTCACTCAGATTCGGAAGTATATTGGTCTGGTGATGAAGTTGAATAATTTCAAGTACTGCTACTGGTTTGTTGTAGTTGGTACGATTCCGAAAATTTTAGCCTTGATATTATAGCGCAAAAAAACTTTTTTTACGCAGATATCCTTGCAATTCATTGCTAACTGGTTGCGATCGCAATTTTTTAGAAAATTTTTTGTAAACAAGTGTAAAGAAATATAATTTTTCTATTATCCTTTGATTAAGAAAGCAATATTTTAGTGTCCGCGACTTGAGATTCTGGTAAAAAAGCCAATGCAGAAGCATAATTTTGTAAAACGACTTTTGGTATCCATAGCAGCCTTCTTCCTGGCCGCAAGTGTTTGGGCCCAAGCACCGGCAGCACAGGCATTCGACAATCCAGAGTTACTGCCCCAGATTCAAACGCCAATAATTGACTTAGCGAAGTCTCTTACCGACGTTCAGGAACAAGCTCTTGCACAAGATATACAGAGTTTCGAGGCAGAAACTGGCTGGAAGCTGCGAGTTTTGACCCAATATGACCAAACTCCCGGTCGTGCTGTCAAAAACTATTGGGGATTGGATGACAAAAGCGTCTTACTGGTTGCTGATTCGCGAGGCGGCAATATCCTAAACTTCAGCGTCGGCGATGACATTTACAAGCTTTTACCTCGTACTTTCTGGATTGAACTGCAAACTCGTTACGGCAACCTGTACTTTGTCCGCGAAGAAGGCGAAGACCAATCCATCATACAATCCCTTAACTCGATCAAAACCTGTTTGCTCAAGGGCGGCTGCAACGTAGTACCGGGACTGCCCCGCGAGCAGTGGATTCTTACCCTAGTTACCTCGATTGTTGGTGGTGTTGTGTTTGGATTCGCCGCCCAACCCCGCAAACCAGGACAAGCTATAGCTTGGCAATGGGCTTTAATTTTCTCGCCATTGTGGGGGATATTGTTTATTGCCTTCGGTATTGGCCCAGTCGTCACCCGTACTTCCGAGTGGTTGCCCTTGTTCCGAAATGTGGCAGGCTTCATGATTGGTGCTTTAGTCGCCTACCTATCGCCAATGCTAGCTTCCCCTTCTGAAAGTTCCAGCCGCTAAGGTTAAACAAACCCGGTTTTTCACCAAAACCGGGTTTCTGTCCCACTTCAACTAACCCGGTTTTTCGCCAAAACCGGGTGTCTGTCCCAAGACGATGAGTGCAACAATGCGGCGGAACTAGAAACAGATGCCATAAAAGCGCGGTAGAATATGAGCCAGACAGAGAAAATCAAGCATTGCTTCCGTTTTATGTAGCAGAAATCATGGAATGGCACCTTACAGATGCTCAGAGTCTGGCAATTATCGATCGCGAAATAGGGGATCATGTATTTTCCCCAGCAGAATACGAAATAGTACGTCGGGTGATTTATGCTACAGCAGACTTTGAATACAAATCTTTAATTCGTTTTTCGGAAAGAGCATTACAGGCCGGAGCCGCCGCTTTAGCCGCTCGCACTACCATAGTCGTAGATGTGCCAATGGTACAAGTGGGAATTACACCAAGTATTCAAAGTACTTTTGCTAACCCGGTGTATTGCAGTATGGACGCCCTGACGCGACCCCAAAGAGAAAAAACCCGCGTTGCTTGGGGAATTGAAACTTTAGCCAGACGTTATCCAGAAGGCATCTTTGTGGTGGGTTACGCGCAAACGGCTTTAACTTCTCTCGTAGAATTAATTGAAGCAGAAGAAATTCGTCCCGCTTTAGTAATCGGAACCCCTGCTGGTTTTGTCGATGTGGACGTTGCGAAAGAAAGATTGCAAGATTCCTTAATTCCCCACATCCGCACGGAAGGACGCAAGGGCAGTGCGGTGGTAGCGTCGGCGATTGTAAATGGATTGGTGGATTTGGCTTGGCAAGCTTACGGACAAGAAGGAGCTGTGGGAGTTTAGAAACAGGAGTTAGGGGGTAGGCGAAGAATCCGAAAATTGAATAACCTGCGATCGCGATCGGACAGTTGGTGAATTTGCGTAGTATTTTAGTGGCAAGAGAATATAACTTTCAGAGTTTTACAGGCAAACAGAGGATTGAGTCGCGGTTTTTCCCAGATTTAGAGTTACAGTTGAGGAGATTGTTGGTTTTGGGAAGCGGATTTGATATTGTTTTGTATGGGTAGCGATCGTACTCAAGGAAAGTAGCGGTAAAATTCCTTTCGATGTAGAACCCTGTAATATGGATAGTATGTATTCACTGTTTTTCAAGTTCTGCTAGCGCTTCATCTAAATTAAGAGGGGTTTCATCTTTTACTTCCCTCATCGCAAGTACGAGTCCTTCATCCTCCATCGCTTCTAGGAGGCGCTGATAATCGCTAAAATTGATAACGACTTTTTGGATATTACCCTGAATGTCAATTATCAGTTCTTTAACAAATGGATAATCTTCAGCTTTCATTTAAATTTTGGGCGTGATAATCATTATTATAAATGTAGCGCGGCTATTTTTGGCCAGGACTTAACGAAAATTGAAGAACCTGCGATCGAGATCGGACAGTTAGTGAATTCGCGTAGGATTTTAGTGGAAAGAGAATATGAATTTCAGAGTTTTACGGGAAAACAGAGGATTGAGTCGCTGTTTTTCCCTGCGTTAGAGATTACTGTTGAGGAGATTATTGGTTTTGGTCAGGGGATTTGATATGGTTTTGGATGGGTAGCGATCGCACTTGGTTTTGGAAAGTGCGATCGCTTACCATCTAAATTTTAAGAATTGCGTAGTTTAAATAAAACTCGTAAATAACTGTTGCTTATTGCTTCGGTCTTGAGCAGACTACCTTAAATTTTGGTACTGTCTAAAATATTATCGGTGTTTATATAGCAGGTTTCAGTTGTATGAAGTATACTTCAGAAACCCGGTTTCTTGAAGAAACCGGGTTTCTCTGTACCTCAATCACCTGAGAAAAGCT
>NZ_JACJUP010000327.1:0-6019 GCF_014748295.1 Planktothrix sp. FACHB-1355
CTGGCGCAGGAACAGTAACGGTTCGCACAATAACCTTCGGCGGCGGAGGTGGCCCTGGAACGGTGACGGTTCGGACAATAGTCTTGGGCGGTGGTGGTGGTGCAGGAACGGTGACGGTTCGGACAATAGTCTTGGGCGGCGGGGGTGGCCCTGGAACAGTAACGGTTCGGACAATGGTTCTGGGAGGGGGTGTCGGACTCTTGGCGGCTGCTTGGCGCGGAGTCGCTCGTTCCACAACCGGGGGAGGAGTTGGTTTGGCTTCTGGTTCTGCTGTGGGTTTGGCCTCTGGTTCTGTCTGCGGTTGTTTCTCAGTCTGTGGCTTTGGTGCTACCAGTTTTTGTTGTTCTTGATAAGCCAATCTAGCCAGCAGTTCCGGCTTTTCATCTTCAATCGGAGGTTGTTTGGTTTCCTTGGGTGTGGTTTGAGCGATCGGTTTGACTTCCGATCTGGGTTTAACAAACTGCCAAATCAGCAGGAATAATAATATCGTTCCTCCGGTTAATACCAACATTGTTACTGCACGAGGTACACCTCTTTGTGCAACAGGAAGTGGTTCTGGTTTCTCATTTTCTTTTTGCAGTTGATATTGAGCTTCAAGCGTCAGAGGTAAATGAGGATCGAAACCCGCAAAGTTATCTAAGTCGATCTCATCATCTGAACGGTTAGATTCAAACTCATCTTTGGGCTGTTGGTTCGGAGCGGGTTCAATTGTTCCGTTCTGATTAGTTTCGGCTGCTGTTACGTTAGTTTCATTGGTATTGGTTGAATTATCTGGCCTATTCATCATCTACCTCTTTTACGGTTTAAATTTAACAATTTTGGTAATTTCCAACCCGGCTGAACGCATCGAATTAACTGTTTTTTCAACCAGGTTGGCATTTTCGCCTAATGGAGAGATGGGAACTTCAATTGCTTTCACAGTGATAGTGCGATTAAATGGTTGTCGGCTTTCGCCAACACCTTGTTCGAGGACGACACGGGTAGCGATTACATCAATTTCCCAAACACCTTTTTTGATTTCTCTCGGTTCGGAAAGGTAAGAAACGTAAGCTGTAGAACGAGTTTTACCTTCAAAAATTCCATTCGGTATTAATTTGGCAAGTTCCACCAAAGAAGCTGCTCCAAATTGTGACTCACTCCATCATCAAAGAAGCCATCCATGCACTGGTGGGAACTCTTTCAGATTTTTTGATTTTTATTCCTGGATCGGGGTCATTTGTACCGGGAATCTTTCCATCCCACCTCCAGGTAAGATTAACCCAAGAAGAAACAAAAGTTTTGATGGTTTTTGGTTCTCTGTATAAACCATCTGCTTCCATAACTGAAGCTGTCGTTCCATCTTTGAGTTGCACGAATGTCACTTTTTTTTGAGACAATGTTTTGAGGCTCAATGTATTGAATACAACAGCAGCAGTCAAAATGCTAACCATAGCTGTTAGTAACACGAAGCACAAAGCTAAAGTGTTTTTTGACTCCGGTAGTAAGGGTTGAGATGGTGATGATTTAAAAATCATAAGCTTCACCCAGAAGTAAAGTAATAGCAGTTGTTAAAGCAGTTAACTGTTTTAAATCAGCTTGCCAGCAAATACACCGATCGCATTGCTTGCAATATCGGTAAGCTGTTTGGTATTATTAGCGATCGCTAAGTACAAAGCAGTACCGCCGCCTCTAGCGATCGAAACAGCTAAAACGGGAGCAAACACAGCTAAAAAGAATAGGAAAGCAATATCGGTAACAAGCTCGGCATCAGAATTGACAATAACTACAGCTACCAATCCCACCACAATGTTGTAGCCAAGCTGAATTCCAAACAAAGACATAAATCCAACTAACCAAGCCCAAATAGGCTTTCCTTGTAATGGTAGTAAAGATAAACCCATCGCCACAGGAGCAAACAATGCTGTTAACAACAATGCAGCTTCTAAGATATTGACAAATGCCCACTGCACTGCTCTCAAAATTAAGCGAATAATTGGCAAGACAGTAGAGCGAAAAACTTGTCCCGCAAAATCACCACTAGCGATATCGGCGACATTAGTAACATTGGCTAGATTTTGAACAAATCGCTGCAAACTTTTGAGGGGGCTACCATTTTTCTGTTCGGCTTCATTGAGAATAGCTTGATCTGCTTCTTTTTTATCATTCCAACACTCGACTAAAGCTTCGCCTACTTTACCCTGACATTCGCTGTAAAGCTTTTCAATCTCTTCTTTGGCAGCACTGGTAAGATTGACATCTGTCAGAGCGCTTCTAAATGTCATTTCTCCCAATTGTATTTCCAATATCTGTTGAACTTGCGCTCCCCCAATCCCATGAACGAATTTAATACTTTCGGCTAAAACTTTGCCATTGTTACTCAAAAAAAATAGAATAACAAGCGGCCAAATTAGCATGGCGATTAGTTCAGACCAACATTGTTTTTCGATGATTTCCTTACCGCTAGTAACAGCTAAGTAGATAACGGACATACCTGCCAAAATTAATCCCAGTTTGACTAAGGCAATCCACAAAGCAGATTCTTGGGTATTGAAAGTGTTAAACCATAGTAAATTCCAAGATTCGACAGTTTTTTGGGAAACTTCTATGGCATTAGAAAGGGTATCTAAAGCTTGTCCTGCTGTACTTGTCTGGGCAATAAATAGTGCAAACATTTTCTGACTCCTCAATGCTTAGTCAGCAGTCAAGTTCAATAACTAATAACAACTGACTGCTAACTAACTTTTCTTTGAACTTATTCTTTTTCTCCTAACGTAACGCCACCCGGCATTTGAAACAGTCCGGCTTGCGTGGAAGAAGCAGTACCAGCAGCCGCATCTTGTCTTCGCTGAGTTACATTAAGTTCGCTGAGTTCTTTAGCTTGTTGGGCGCTTAAAGTATTGGCGAGGGCGCGATCGATCTGCGCTTGTTGGTTTTGAAGTATAATCACGCCTTGATTCTGCGCTGTTAGTGCAGTTTGTTGAGAGATATTACGCATGATGTGTTGTGTCACATCTTGGTTTTGTGATTCTTCACCCAATTGAATATTTTTAGTAACATTTTGGTCAACCATTTGTGCCATTTGAGCTTGCCTATCCTGAGCAGCTTTACTGAGAGTAGCGTCTGAAGCACTTGAAGTTGCTGTTTGCTGTTGGGCAAGGTTAGCTAAATCTGATTGAATGCTATAAGAACCTTGAGGTTTATTCTCTAAAGTTGCAGATAGTTTAGTACCTTCATTATCTGTGAAGTTACCACTCATTATTTTAGCTACAGCTTCTTGTAAATCTGGAATTTTGAGGGAACCTACGAATGATTGCAGCATTTGGTCGAGTTGCGTCTTAATTTTGGCGATCGCACCCGATACTTTATCCATTGGATTCTTAACTTGACCTAAAAACTCTTCAGAATCTTTTTGAATTTGTTGCTCGATTTGTTGGGTTTGAGAAGTAGGAACCGTAAAGTTAGAAGGATTGACGTTATTCAAACTAGAACTAGGAACGCTAGAAGCCGTGTTAGACTTATCAGAACTTTGAGCTTGTGCTTCAACAGAACTTAACATTAATGCCAATAACATTACTGGAATGGTGAGGGCAAGTTTCATCAAAATTGTTTGGGTACTCATTGTTTAGTCTCCTTTGAAATTATTTGCCACAATCAAAACAACTATTAACTAGCCATTAGAGTGGGATGTTGTTCGTGTTCAATATCGTTAGTAGAATTGTTGCCAATATTGGCAAGAGAGCGCCCTTCTTTAATGGCTTGTACGTATTCAGAAGTAAACTGTTTGAGCGCTAACAATCGTCCTTTTAAGGTGTCGGGATATTGAGCCATCACTCTAGCGCGAGCCATCAACTCTGTTTGGTTATTTGCTACGCTCGCTAATACCATCTCGCCTGGATAAAACTGGGTTTGCCAAAAGCGACCGCCTTTTTCAATCAGCCAATTTGAGCAGAGTTCAGTGGCTTTTGGAAGAAACGCTTCGGTAGCATTTTGACCGATGATTTCTGATGGGTATCCCAAACGCTGAACCCAAGAATTAACTGCATTAGATGTTAATCTCCCGGTAATGCGGTAAACCATGTTTTGCAGAATCATCGTTCCCGCACTGCAATCGCAGATGCTATCGATATCTTGGGAAAGCAATAGCACCGAAATTCCATTTTTTCGTCCGACTGCACAAAGTTCGCCTACTACTTCAGCAAAGCCATCTTTTTTGAACAAAATCGAAAGTTCGTCGCCAATAAATAAACTTTTCGGGTGTGAAAGGGCATTGCGGATACAAGCAGCATGAGCGTTCATTGCCATCAAATATTGGTCTTGTTCGTTGCTCAAACCGCTGAGAGCGAAAAACTTAATTGCAGGTGCGGGGGAAAATGTAGAAGGTTTAGCGATCGCTTTTCCTAAAGGTGAAGCAAGTAGGGCATTACATTGAGTAATAATCTGATTGATGGCAATGCGATCGAGGTCAGTAAAGTTTTGTAAATTTAATTGTTCCTTAGTGCAGAATTTGAGCAAATGTTTGAGGGTTGGCATTTCTTGCCATTCGCTTGATTTCCAACCTTTTTCAAAGGCAGCATTGTAGCGTTCGATTATTTCTGGGTCTTCAAGAAACTTTTTCAAAGTCAGCAACAGGATAGCGTCAACTCGCTGTGCTAACTTGGGGTCATTTACCTTTCCCATGCTGATAATAGTCAGGGATTTCCTAATAAACTCTTTCCACTGGTCTAACCGCCGGGAGCGTTCCTCTTTATCAAAGCATCGCAGGTCAGGAATTTCGAGTAAATTAGAGCTACCTTTGGTAATATCGTAGTACGCACCATCATCGCCTAAAAGTGCTAGAGCAGTTTCAAACGTGCTACCAGAACCGCTAGAAATATCCATACCCACAACGGGAATGTTAGCAGCTAAAGCATCAAGAGCAAATCGCCATCCCAAAACTGATTTACCGCTACCGCTTTCCCCGGTGATGACAGCGCGGCTAGTTTGTTCGTGCATGAGGTCAACGCAAACAGGTTTACCGCCTTTAGTAATAAATTCGACACCAATTGAGTCGATATCTCTCACTGCAGTTAAAGGTAAAACACCTGCAATGGTTTCTGTATCAAAAGTAAGGCGACGTTCGTTAATGAGCGAACTGCTGTGCAAGAGCCAGCCGAGCGTAATTGGTAAAGTTTCTAGCCAAACTAACCAAGCAATATTTCGCTCTCTAATCGCTTTGGCAGAACCGAAGCTATTGGTTAACATTTGACAAGCTTGATTGAGTTGTTCTGGTGTTGGTCGATAGACTAAGAAAACAACCGCTGCGTGCAATGCTTTTGCACCTTTATACATTTTTTTCTGAGCATCGAAAGATTCTTCTTGCTTAACTTCAGCACCAACATCTCGCCCTTGCCCTTTTTCCAAAGCAAGTTTTCTAGCTGTTTTAGATTGTTTGGCTTGACGAGCTAAATTGTCTTGAATAAAAAAGTTAGAAGCTGCACTAATTTCCACAACTGCTTCGGTATCGTGAACGTAAGTGGAACTCATCACTTTCCACAGCCATCTCAATTGTTCTCTGGTATTAATCCAACCACCGGGACTTTCTTCCATTGTCAGCACGCCGCATTCTGTGTTTCTGCCATTCAGCCAGATGCGAGATTTATCTTGTTTGTGTTCTGGACAACTGGAACGACCGTGTTGACCTTCAATTAAAATGGTGCAAGCGTGTTTGTAGCTGTTGATAGTTTCAGTTAATTTGTAGTCCAATACAGTTTCTTCTAAAGTCAGTAATTGCGGAATAGGTGATGCAGGTGTATTATTGAATTTTTTCCACAAGTACGACCACAATTGCTCGGCATTCATCGGTTGAATTTCTAGCCCGATTTTGGTATTGAGTAGGATTTCCCAACTTAAGTATCCTTGCTCGAAAGATTGCAGTAGTAATTGCTTGTAAAAGCGTTCTTTATTCAGGCGATCGTTTCCGGTAAACTGAGCAGCGATACTGCTAAGTAGTCGGACAAAAGTAATCGACACTGTATGAACTTTTGTTAAGGCACTTGCAGGA
>NZ_JACJUP010000328.1:0-6018 GCF_014748295.1 Planktothrix sp. FACHB-1355
TGCAGATAAAAATAATTGCCCCCGCGTCTACTCTGCTAATCAATGGAGAGAAGAAATGGATAAGTTGCAGATTGAAGCCCCCATCGATCTAATCGATGCTAAAAAAGAACCTGATGAAAAAACAGTGTTGAGCGGTCAGATTGACTATAACCCACACTCACTCGATCCTTTGGGAAAAACTCGCTACGGTACGTTCTACATTAACCTTTATAGCGATCTGTATCTTTTCCAAATTGCAGCCGACTACCAATTCCATTTTGTGAAAAATTGGACTAAAACTCATAAAATAGGAACCAGTGATTTGTTTGAAGATAGCTGGTCTATACAGCTAGGACCTCTGAGCGATCGAATTTCGGAGATTTTGGTTTAACCGATATTCCGCACCATCAACTATCACGCAGATAGTTGATGGTGCGAAACGAATTTTTCTATCCAACGATCGTCAAATAATAATTCATAAATGCGGTTACTGACTTGGAGATAATCCCCTTGCTTGACTACTAACCCTGACATGAGCAATTCCCGTTTCTGCTGAATTATCAACCGCTGCAACTTGTCCTTGATGTAAAATCTCTCGGTAAAGTTTTAGCAGTTCGATCGCACGCTGTTTATCGTTCAAAATCCGCTCGCCTATCGTCCGCAAATGCTCTGCTTGGTCTTGAGATTCCCAATTTTCGATAATTTGCGATCGCCCAAGGCAGCGTTTCTTTCAAGTACCTCTGAAAAGTCCCTCCTTTTTTCGCCTGCACCCCTGCTCCTCTGCTCCCCTACTCCCCTAAGTGGGTTATTTCTGCCGCGCTACACTACCTCGCTACAGATTATTTTCAAGAGTCCGATAAAAAACTGTATTTTTTTCCCTAGACGGCGTTCGGTCGGCTATAAATATAAAGATAACTATGTGTCGTGCCAAGGGCAATTTTGATGAATGAAGCTTTAATACAGCGCTTTGTCGAGCTGATTTCTAGTAACACAGGTTTGCACGTCAGGGAGCAAGATCGGGAAAATTTAGCAAAAATAATATGGGCGCGGCTCAAAATTCTCAGATTATCAACACCGGAGGATTATTATCAGCTTTTGCAGCCTCATACGGACAGCAATGCTGTTGAGGATACGCTACCGGAACGGGAATGGCGAGAACTGACACATCTGTTAACAACAGGAGAAAGTTATTTTTTTCGCGATAAAGGTCAGTTTGCTCTGCTGAGAAACATGATTCTACCGGAATTAATTGCCGCCAAAAACAACGCTGCAAACATCCAAGCAGGTGAAAAGCGATCGCTGCGTATTTGGAGTGCCGGATGTTCGACTGGTGAAGAACCATATTCCTTGGCAATCCTTCTACAGGAGTTGCTGACTGATTTGGATGATTGGAATATCTTTATTTTGGGAACCGATCTCAATCAACAAGCAATTGAGAAAGCCAAAGCCGGAATTTATAGTCCTTGGTCTTTTCGCCTGGTAGACACCGATCTACAAATGCGGTATTTCCATCAACGCAAAACTGAATGGCAAGTGGATAAACGTATTGGCACGATGGTAAAGTTTGCTTATGGCAATTTGGTAAAAGATCACTATCCCAGCCTTAATTCCGATATTCACAGTATGGATCTGATTCTGTGTCGAAACGTTTTCGTATATTTTGAATACAATGCTATTTCAGTTGTCTTAAAAAAGTTTTACGATACGCTTCTTCCTAGCGGTTACCTCATCACCGGACATACAGAACTTTACGCTCAAGATCTGGGTTGCTTCCAAGTGAAAGTTTTGCCCGAGTCGGTGCTATATCAACGCAAAGAAAATGTCGATTTTCAAAGTACAAAATCGGTAGTATATAAAGCTACTATTCCCGAAGTTAACCGCCAGGAATCTCCAAAAGGTATGCTTTGGGAACGGCCTAATACTATAGGCAAGAGTTGGCGATTGGCAAGACCGAACATCCACACCGAAAAATCGTATAATAGCGATAATACAACAACCTTGGCCAAGTCGCGGGAAATGATTGTTCCCGATATCCCGAATTCTATCTTGAGGCTGACATCTTCACAAATGCAATCGAGTCCTCATAAAATAGAAGAACAAGACCTCCTTTTGAAGGCAGAAAAACTATTTGACAAAAAAGCTTATGCAGAAGCAATAAGACAAGCAGAACAAATAATTCTCTTGCAACCAGCAAATTTTGGAGCTTATTACTTACTGGCTCAAGCTTATGCCAATTTAGGCGAACATAACAAAGCCATATACTATTGCGATCGAGCAACTGAACTCGATCCTTTATCTGTTATACCTTATTACCTTTTGGCACACATTGCTGAAGAAAAAGGAGATATTGAGAAAGCCAAAATTTATTTGAAAAGAATTATTTATTTAGTGCCATCTTCTATTTCCGCATATTTGGAACTCGGTTTAATTTACAAGAGAGAAGGAAATGCTATCAGGGCACGAAAAATGCTAGCTACAGCTATAGAATTGCTCAAAGATTTACCGCCATCAGCTACAGTCGCACAACAAGATGAGGTAACAGCTGGTGAATTGCTTGCTTATGTGCATAAAGTCTTAAGAGATCGTACATAATAGCCTATTTTCAGAAGAGTGCGGTTTGAGGTAAACTAAAAACAGCTTGACTTTTGGATTAACAATCGTGGACGAATTAGAAAACTTTGCTAAGAATGCGTTTTACCTTTTGATTGGTGGCGTAGCCCTCACCGTTGAGAGAAGCGGTCAAATTCTCCAAGAAATCGAACAGCAAGCCCCAATCGTAATAGATGAAATGATCCAAGTCGGTGAGGCGAAATTTAATGAGTGGTCTAGCCAGCAACAAAATTATGCCTCCGGACCTAGAGAAGAGCTGCGACAAAGGCTTTTTGTTCTTGTCAAGGGAGATTGGGAGTTAGCCGAACGCTTGCTTCAGCAGGCGAGGGACAACAATCCCGGACGTTCGGAAGATTGGTATTGGGAAAAAGTAATTTACGATCTAGAAAGGGATAACCTTTGAGAAGGGAGAGGGAGAGCGAGAGCATTCAAACCAGAAAGATAAAAATCAGCCTAAAAAAGTGAGGAGATACAGTCGATCGGTCGTCACTTATCAGTCACCGATCTGCTTTGCCTTCTCCAATCCTAAAAATGCCCTTTGCCTGTGTCCTCTCCCACTGTATTTTATAGCGGAATTTTCTAGCAAACAAATTTAATGGCATCATAAGTTGGGTTGAACTAAGAAAACTCAACCTATGATTTATTTTAACTGAGATTTTTAGCGAAAAGCAAAAAAGTGTTAGTCCTAGATGGTATAAGGGAATCTTAAATATAGGAAGAGAATACGCTTCCTAATTGCCTTTCGTGCAAAAATTAAACTATGTTAACAATAGTTGATAAACCTTATTTGATCTTTAGCCTTAATGGTGCGCTCTACGGTGTGGAAGCTGAGTGCGTACAGGAAATTTTTTCTTTGCCGGAATTGAAGCCGATCGCCGAAGCACCCCCCGACATTGTTGGCGTTGTTAATCTGCGTGGAGATATCCTGCCGATCGTCGATCTCAATCTGCGCTTCGGGTATAAGCAGCTAGAATATAGCCTGAGCGATAGTGCGATCGTCCTGGAGTGGCAAAAACTTCGGATTGGCATTATTGTCAATCAAGTCCATGAAGTTTGTAATATTCTCCCAGAGGACATCTCAAAAGAGCTTTTCTACAGTCGTGAAGTTACTGCCAAATCTCACAGTTTCGTGTCCGGTATTGCCAAAGTAGCAGCAGATATAGTAATGTTGTTAAACAGTAAAAATTTGCTCCGCTACTCCGAGTTGTTTGCAGCTTCAGTCGTACATAAAACTGTAGAATTAGATGCAGATGAAGAGAGAGTAGCTACAAATTCTCGCCATCAACCTTACATATTCTGTCCGCACGCTACACCAGAAGAAAAAGCCATTTTCCGAGAACGAGCGGAAAATTTGATGCGACCTACTGAAAAACAGGATTTCGCCGGATTAATAGCTCTGGCAGTAGTTGGTTTGAATGGCGAATATTTTGGACTGGATTTAAAACTGGTGCGCGAATTTACCGAGATCCGGAAAGTAACACCCGTTCCCTGCTGTCCGTCTCATATTATCGGAAACATGAATTTGCGGGGCGAAATAGTGACGTTAGTTGATATTCGCGGCGTGTTGAATATGCCGATGTTAAACACAAAAATTGTCACTAAAGTGATGGTTATTTGTGTTGATGATTTCGTCGCAGGTGTGACAGTTGATGAAGTGTTTGATGTCGCATATTTGCACCCATTACAACTTTCACCTGTGCCGACGGCAATCCATTCTATCAATAACGAATACCTACAAGGTACAGCTCCGTACCGAGAAAAAATGATGAGTATCTTAGATTTGCAAAAAGTTTTTACTAAAGGTGAATTGATTGTAAATGAGGAGGTGTAAACAAACACAAAAATTTACATATTTAAATCGATACTCACAAATACTTCACATTTATAGCGCTAAGTAAAAGATAAATACCAAAGGGTAAATTGAGGGAGACAGAAATATGGGAAATTGGGAAATAGGTAGTAAATTTAGTAATTTGAAACTGCGCTCTCGCATTATTATGGGATATTCTGTTCCCCTATTGCTGTCGATCGGTATAACTGGGTTGGTATATTCAAATCTTAGGGAAGTAGATCGGCAAAACAAAAGGCAAATTATAGGCCAAGAAATGGTGAAAAACTCCGATCGAATAGCATTGAGTATAGCCCGAGTGCAGCGGTCTGCTAGAAGCTATTTGCTAGAAGCTGACGAGGAAAGCTTGCAAGATTTCGACGACGGCGAGGAGTTGTTTGAGCTAGCTGCCACTTCTCTGGAACAACTGGTAGAAGTTCCAGAACAGAAACAGCGTCTGGCTGCAATCGTTGCCTTGGGAAATAAGTCTATTGAATTGAACAGAAACTTGATCGAGCTTGTAAAATCTGGCAGAATCAAAGAAGCGTTGCAAAAATATGCTTCAACAGACCGTCAAAATCTCAATCGTCAGCTGGAAAAAGTGCTGGATGACTTTAACCAAACAGAGGATTTTATTCAGGCGAAAAAGAATAAAGAAACTGAAGCAGCCCTAAGCTTTCTTAACATGATAGTGGTGTTATGTACATTGATGTCGGCGATCCTAGCAATACCGATCGGTTTTTGGATTGCTTCACGCATCACGGCGGCGATTAATGAGAGCGTTAATGAAATCGCTACCTCATCAACACAAATTGCCAGCACCGTGGAAGAACAACAACGTACCGCCAATCAACAAGCATCTGCCGTGCATCAAACTACCACCACTATGGATGAATTAGGTGCGTCCTCGCGTCGATCGGCAGAACAAGCCGAAATGTCGGCAGTAGGCGCAAGGCAAGCGCTATCGAAAGCAGAAGAAGGCAGCCAAGCTGTGGTGCAAACTCTTGAAGAAATGGCGATACTTAAAGAAAAAGTAGAAGCGATCGCACAACAAATCCTGCACTTAAGTCAGCATACGAATCAAATAGGCTACATCTCTGGAGTAGTAAGCGACCTCGCCAACCAAACCAATATGCTAGCCTTAAACGCCGCCGTGGAAGCAGTGCGAGCTGGCGAACATGGTAAAGGTTTTGGTGTCGTTGCCAGCGAGATTCGCAAACTAGCAGATGCTAGTAAAAAATCTGCCGATAAAATTAACATTTTAGTTGCTGATATCCAAAGATCAATTAACTCAACAGTAATGGTAACTTCTGAGGGTACTAAAACTGCTGAAGAAGGAGAATTGATTGTTCAACAAACAGCAGCAGCTTTCACAGGCGTAACCGAAGCCATCAATAACGTCTTTACCAACAGTCAACAAATCTCGCTCAATGCCAAACAGCAAGCAGTAGCAATTCAGCAAGTAGTAGAAGCAATGAACGCTCTCAACGCCGCAGCTGTAGAAACAGCTAGCAGTATTAATCAAACCAAAGTTGGCATACAAAAACTCAATGCAGTCGCTCTGAATCTCAAGACAGCCGTATAGCAGTCTCATCGCTTAT
>NZ_JACJUP010000329.1:0-5993 GCF_014748295.1 Planktothrix sp. FACHB-1355
TTTATGCTACTATCTAAGTAATATCACCCATTTGGGTACTGACACAGCTTGGGACTCAGTATTATCTTGGAGATGTTAAAGCAAAGTTCTGCGAACAAAACCATGCAATCTGTAATAAAGCTAGAAACCAAGAGCGCTCAACTAAGCCCCACAGAGACTCTGCCGGTTCTGCGTTACGGTAGCTACGGGGATGCCGTCAAAATTGTACAGCGACTCCTTTTTACTCTGAACTACTACAGCAATGTCATTAATGGAGTGTACGGCTTACGGACAGAGGCGGCGGTAAAATCTTTCCAAAAAGATAACGGGTTGGTGGTTAACGGCATTGTTGACAGCAAAACTTGGTTAGGGTTAAGTCGTATATCTTGTTGAGGAATAACTGCTGGGCGGTGAAGCTGTCCCTACAACTATACCTGGAGAGCGTTGAATGTAATAGGGCGATCGCATTAATGTTGCAGTAAGCCATTGTGGCGGATTGCTTATTTGGTTAGCATCGTTACAGGCTAACTGTGTAAACTAGAGTAATCTAAGCGCCGTGAGTTATTGCCTAAATCCCGATTGTCCAAAACCTACAGATCCGTTGAATATTCCCAATCGTATTTGTCGTCACTGCGGTTGGGAAATATTATTGCAAGAGCGCTATCGAGTTATACGTCAACTGGGGCAAGGTGGATTTAGCAAAACCTTTGAGGTGTTGGATAGAACAACACCAAAAGTTCTCAAAGTGTTGTTTAACAACCATCCCAAGGCTGTTTCCCTGTTTCGGCGAGAAGCAGAGATTTTAAGTTTGCTAGACCATCCCGGTATTCCCAAAGTCGATCGCGACGCCTATTTTCTTACTTTACCCAGAAACAATCAACAGCCGCTGCACTGCTTGGTGATGGAAAAAATTGACGGCTGTAACTTAGAAGAATGGCTTTTAGCTAGGAACTATCAACCAATTACCCAAGCGCAAGCAGTTGACTGGTTAAAACAGTTGGTAATTATCTTGGAGCGGGTACATCAGCAAGAGTATTTTCATCGAGATATCAAACCATCTAACATTATGTTGCGCTCCGACCATGCTCCCCTTAGTAAGGGAGGTTGGGGCGATTTGGTATTAATTGATTTTGGCACTGCTAGAGAAATTTCAGGAACTTACTTGGCAAAAGTCGGTGGCGGACAAAATGTTACGGGAATTATATCTACAGGCTATACACCCCTGGAACAAGTAAATGGCAAAGCAGTACCTCAATCTGATTTTTTTGCTTTAGGCAGAACTTTAGTTTATTTGCTCACAGGTAAACCTCCCAACGACTTTCCGGAAGATCCCCGCACTGGTGAATTGTTGTGGCGAAAAAGTGCCCCCCAAGTAACAAAACCAGTAGCAGATTTTATTGATTACTTGATGGCTCCTTTTCCGGGTAACCGCCCTTCAAGTACGCAAATAATTTTCCAGTATATTGAAAATATTGAGCGCCATTTATCGACAAGTAACATCGGCACCGTAGCTAGAGGTATTCAAACTAACTTACCGGAAGTATCCCAGCAAATACCTTTACCAAAAATTAAAAAAACGCGATATAAAAAGCTACCAAAGTTCGCTACTGAATTTCTGGCAGTTAATGCGACTTTGCTGCTGGGGTTTACAGGCACTCAAATTTATGATTACTTCAGCACAAACTCACCTGATTGGAGCTACCAAAGAAGGCCAAAGCGCTCAGAAGAATCCCATTCAGCAGTGGCAGCAGAAAAGCAATCTAATCCTCTAGTTATTACTTCAAATGCAAATAATGCTATTAAAAATAACCTGGCAGAAACGTACCTATCTAACCCTTATAACACATTGTTGGGGCATTTAAGCAGGGTAAATGGAATCGCGTTCAGTCCTGATGGAGAAATTCTTGCCAGCGGTAGCGGTGATAGCACCATCAAATTATGGGATATAAGCACTGGTAAACAAATCAGAACTTTGTGGGGTCATTTAAGCGGAGTAAGTGCGATCGCATTCAGTCCCGATGGGCAAACTTTAGCTAGCGCCAGCGCCGACAATACTATTAAATTGTGGGACGTTAGTACGGGTAAGCTGCTGCATACCCTTATCGGTCATTCTGGTTGGGTGTCTTCTGTCGCATTCAGTCCCGACGGACAAACTATTGCTAGCGGTAGTTACGACCATACCATTAAAATTTGGGATGCCAAAACGGGTGAGTTGCGCCAAACTCTCATCGGTCATTATTCCTGGGTATTTGCTGTTGCTTTCAGCCCGGATGGACAGACTATTGCTAGTGGCAGTTTTGATAATACTATTAAACTTTGGAACCCGCTCTCCGGTCAGCAAAAGCAAACTTTAACCGGACACTCTTTACGAGTGCGATCGCTTGCTTTTAGTCCTGATGGAAATCTTCTCGTCAGCGGTACGGGAGAAGGTACGATCGAACTGTGGAATGTGATGACCGGTCAAATCGAAAACACTCTCACCGGACATGAAGATGCGGTGACTGCGATCGCATTTAGTCCCGATGGCAAGAAAATCGCCAGCAGTGGCGACTCAAATATCAAAATTTGGGATGTCACTACTGGTATATTGCTTGACAACCTAAGCGGACATTTAGATACAGTTGATGCCGTTGCTTTTAGTCCCCAGAACCTGATTCTCGCCAGTGGTAGCAATGACAATACAATCAAAATTTGGCCGCTTTCCCAACTGCAAACAGGGAAATTTTAGATTTGAAATTTCAAATTCAACTTAAATCTGAAATTTCAAATCTCCAATTTAAAATTACCCAATCGCCAGTCTTTAATTAATTTCAACTTCTAATTCACTTCTCCATTGTGACAAAGGTTTATCCCAATTTTCCTCCCACTTTTGCGCCAGTAAAGGTTTCGCTTTTAACCCCATATTATAACCGCGATCGATAATTTTCATCAGCTCGCTCAAATCATCTGGAAATCTCAGCAGAGTATTCAAAATTCCTCCCGCCATCAGCGCCACCGACAAAGGTGTGCGAGTTTGAGCAAGATAAAATGCTTGCAAACCGATTTCTCCGAATACATCAGTGTCAAAACCAGTAATCGCGTGCCAAATATCGTGGGTTTGACGTATGCGTAATGCCAGGTAAGTATAATCATTGTCCACCCTAACCTTACGATAAAATTCAGGATCGAAATTTGCCTCCTTCATTTTGTACGCATAGGTGTAACCCAGAGAATGTTTGGGTAGTTTTAGCAGGGCTTCTATATCTGGAGTTTGGGCTATATAACGTTCGGCAATGAGAGGTTGAACTTCAGGGATAGACTTCAAGTATTCCATCGATTTTTGATATGTTTCGGTATGGCGAAACCCCTCCGCCATATCGAAAACAGAATCAGTTTGACCGGGATCTCTAGCAAAAGTAATAAATCCTTTGAAACCGATGAGATAGTCAAGGTGCATTTGCCGATTTAGTTCTGGTGCTAACATAAAAACTATAAAATTTGTATGTACCAATACTCTATATTCAGCACTCACAAAACCCGATCCGGAAATACCAGTTTGCTAAGCGTCAATCCCTCGCCATATTTAAAGTAGTTTGCCACAATGTAAAAAAGCGGGTTTTTTTAATCACTCCGGTTTCTCAAAGCTAAAGCAGCAGCAATTAGCTGATGTGACAATTAACAAACTGTCTATTTAACTCATCTATTAACCAGTAGGGTGCGTTAACGCAGTGTAACGCACCTAAAATCATCACAGATGTATCGCCCACGCAACCTGCATATTAACGCTGCATATGTTGCTCTAGCAAACGTTGCGCCCTTGGTTTAAACAGCAAATAAAACAAAGATTCAATGTAGCGCAACAAATCCTCGCGATTTTCCTGAGAAGTAAAGTTCCAAAAACCATAAATCCGCGCCAAGGACAGCAGCCGAGTCGTGTGAATTTTCCAGGTGTAGGTGCTGTATACTCGATCGATAGCTCGCTGGGAAATTTCATGCCAGTAGTGAGGATCGCGATCGCATTTGGAAATAAATTCCAAAATTCTCTCGGCAGTTTCGTCCAAGTGGGTTGGATTGATGTAAAATCCATTAACTTTATCTTGAATAATCTCCAATGGGCCACCAAACTGGGTGGCAAAAGTCGGCAATCCGGAAATCATCGATTCCAAAATCGTCAAACCAAACGCTTCAAACAAAGCTGGTTGCACAAAAATACCCTGGCGATCGGCTATGATTCGGTAAATTTCTCCAGAATCGCTTTTAGGTAGGCGCACCCCCAACCAGCGAATTTTACCGTGCAAATTGTACTCATCAATAATGCGGTAAAGCTTTTCGATTTCAGCGCGTTCTTCCCGATCGGTTGTTTCTTCAACGCGCAATTTCCCAGCGATTAAGATTAAGTTAGAATGTGCTTGCAATTCTTGGCTTTTACCGAAGCATTCCGCTAATCCGGTCAGGTTTTTGATGCGATCGAGTCGCGCCATCGAGAAGAGAGGATGCTTGCGGGGATCTTCCAGTTTACCAAATATCTGGGTCGGATCTTCGCGCTCGAACAGCATTTGTTCCAGCCGATCGCGATCGCTCTCTATTCTATCTTCATGCCTAGTATAGGGAAAATACACATTTTCATTTACCCCAGGTGCTACCACATTAAACTTAGGACTGAATAGCTCAATCCCATTGACAACGTGATACAAATCTGGCATCGTAAAGCACTTGTAAGACTCGTACTGACCTACACTATCCGGCGTTCCCACAATTTCTTGGTAAGTGCTGGTCATAATAAAATTCGCCGCATTCATCGCCAGCAAATCGGCAGTAAAGTGCAGCGAAAAGTGATATGCCTCCTCAGATTCTTGCCAGTAAAGATTGCTGAACAGATATTTAGATTTTTCTAAAGCGTGAGCGATATTGCACTGCGTCACCTTAAGGCGACGCGCCAGCAGAAACGCCACTAAATTACCATCAGAATAGTTACCGACAATCAAATCCGGTCTACCGTGAAATTCTGCCAGCAGTTCTTTTTCCGCATCTATAGCATAGGTTTCCAGATAAGGCCAAATTTCAAAACGCGATATCCAGTTATTCGTCATATTGGGATTGAATTCCCGGAATGGTACGCGCAAAATCCAGGCATTTTCGGTACCGTAAACTTTTTCCAGACGTTGGTTGCAGCGAGTACCATCGCTGTTAGGAATTAGACGAGTGAGAATAATTACTTTTGGATGAATATTCAGCACATCCAATCCAGCTAAGGTGATGTCTTCTTGCAGTTGTTTTTCTAAACCTTTAGCTTGGTCGAGAACATACACTACTTGACCGCCTGTATCGGGTCGTCCCAAAACTCCTTCTTGACCGAACCAACCGTGAGGAGACACTAAAACAATTTTAAACACCATCGGGATACGAGAGAGGAATGCTTCTAGAGTTTGACGATCGGATGAATCGATCGATTCGTCCAGCATTTCCAGCGTTTCTCGTACCCGACCCGCAGTGTTACCCCAACCGGGTGCAAAACCCATTGTTTGCAGTTCAAACCGAAATTCTTCGTAGGATTGGTGGTTAGGTAGATCGTTCAAAAAGGTTAAGGCTTTTTTCACCCTGTCGGATAACTGTTGCTGCGATCGAATGCGTTCGTCGATTAGCAATTGAACACCGTTGTAGGTGTGAACGCGCAAGAAATTAAACAAAGCTTCCTGCCATTGTCCGGGTTCTTGCAACAGTTTGCTAGATAAATAGCGGTTGAGTAATTGCACGCCGTTGCCGATATTTTTGGGGTCGCGAATTGTCGGCGAATAGTCGTAAAAAGGCCCGAAATCCAGTTCTAGCAAGTCACCTTCATGGGGATGGAAGTGGTTGACGAAGCGATCCCGCAGATCCAGCAACTCCTGTACGGTTATGCGATCGACTGCCAAGTCTTCTGTCAATCGATATACTTCTTGAGAAGCAATCTTAGGACGGATAATCAAATAGAGATTACTGTCTTCTCGAATAATCTCTTGCGTGTAATAAATTAATTTTTCTAAATTGGAAGACTT
>NZ_JACJUP010000033.1:0-15619 GCF_014748295.1 Planktothrix sp. FACHB-1355
TCGCTATCTCTACGGGCGACCTTTGGAAACGTTGCTGGCAACTTGGGGAGTTAGCTTAATTTTGCAGCAGTTTGTTCGCAGTGTAAGCTGGGTGCTGGTGATTGGAATTGCCCTGTTTTCTATCTTGTTTTTTGGCGGTTTGTGGGTAATATCTCGGCGTCCGGATTTCGATCGCATTCGCAAATTGGCAATCGGGATTATGTTACCGCTTGCGGGTGCGATCGCATTGACAACTGGCGCATTATTAAGCCAAACTTTTAAACTCGCGGTCAACAAACCTTGGTTTGGCGCTCAAAACGTTGATGTTACGGCACCAAAATGGTTGCGCGGCGGCTTACCTTTGGGCGATTTCCAAATGCCTTACGCACGCCTATTCATTATTGTACTAACGATTATTTGCCTTGTCGGTATTTACCAGTTCTTGCAACGTTCTGCTTGGGGTTTGCGAATTCGTGCGGTAACGCAAAATCGCACAATGAGCGCTTGTCTGGGTATCGCTACCCAAAAAGTTGACGCTCTCACTTTTGCGCTGGGTTCCGGTTTAGCTGGCGTAGCAGGATGCGCGGTAAGTTTGCTCGGTTCTGTAGGGCCAAATACAGGGCAAAATTATATCGTGGATACGTTTATGGTTGTAGTTGTGGGCGGTGTTGGTAAATTGGTGGGCAGTATTGTCGCGGCAATGGCGATCGGTACGCTCAATTATATTATCGGTTCTGGAACTTTGGCTTTGCTGCTCGCGCCGATACAACCTCTAGCTGATTTCTTTACTTTCTTTGCCACAACGAGTATGGCGAAGGTGATGGTATTTGCGCTGATTATTGCTTTTCTGCAAGTCCGTCCTGCTGGTATTTTCCCGCAAAAAGGGCGCACTGTTGATGCCTAGTTTATTAATAGCAAGAAAGGGAGAGAGGGAAAATGCAAGAGGAGGAAAACGGGAGAAGTCGGAAAATATACCACTTTCCTCTCGTGAGAAAAGACTACACAGAAAATACCGAAACTGCTGGAGATTCGGATACTAATAATGTGTCGATTGACAACGCTAATGTGCCAAGTTCTGAGTCGGAACAAAGTAAAGTTTCAGGAAATAACAAAGACGAAAAAGAGAAAGCTAAAGATTTGCCGATCAGCAAACAAGCAGAAGGGGTAAATAGTAAAACGCAACAAATATCTCATTCTGCGAACGCTCCAACAACCTCAGAGCAGTCACTTAACTCGTTCGAGAAAGAGAGAATGGCAGCGCCGGAAAGGGGAGGAAATCAGAAAATATACCACTACCCTTACGTAAAAAGGGGAAATCGGCAAAATAAAAGGAATTTAGAATCCTCCCACTCTAGCAATATCTCCTTAGTTCAATCTCCTCAGCAACTGTTTCAGGTGCTGATGCAACAAAAGCGATCGCTCTTGATTGAAGCAGCTGCGGTAGTGGCGATCGCTCTCATCCTGATCGTACTAATTCCCCCTTTTCTAACCATCATAGGGCAAGGATTTCGCGTCAACTTGCTAGGCCGATTTTTAGCCTTAGCTATTATCGCCCTTGGTATAGATTTAATTTGGGGATATACGGGAATGCTTAGTTTAGGTCATGGCGTATTTTTTGCCCTCGGCGGTTATGCTCTAGCCATGCACCTGAAATTGCAACTTCCCCCGGATGCCAGCGTGCAATTACCGGAATTTATGAGCCTTTATGGGGTAACAGAACTGCCTTGGTTTTGGAAACCATTTTATTCGTTTCCGTTCACTGCGGCAGCTGTATTCATTCTACCATCTGTGTTGGCTGGAATACTTGGTTATTTGGTATTTCGCAACCGGATTCGAGGCGTTTATTTTTCCATCTTGACGCAAGCAGCAACAATTGTATTTTTCAATTTCTTTAACGGTCAGCAGAAACTTTTCAACGGTACTAATGGGCTAACCAATTTCAAGACTTTCTTGGGAATGAATGTCAACGAAGATCGAACGCAGTTTGCTTTTTATACGCTCACAGTCGTATTGCTTGTAGGTGCTTATGCCCTTTGCCGTTGGCTGACAAGTGGAAGATTCGGTCGGCTATTAGTTGCCATTCGCGATGATGAAGCCAGAGTGCGTTTTTCGGGTTACGATCCGACAGGCTTTAAGGTTTTGGTATTTGCGATTTCAGCAGGTTTGGCTGGAATTGCCGGTGCTATGTTTACGCTGCAAACTGGTTTAATATCGCCCAAAGCGATGGATATTGCCTTTTCAATTGAAATGGTAATTTGGGTAGCGGTGGGAGGTCGCGCTACTTTGATGGGAGCAGTGCTGGGTGCGATCGCGGTAAATTTTGGCAAGAGTATTTTGAGCGAACAATTTCCGGAAATTTGGCTATTTTTCCAAGGCGCATTATTCTTAATTGTGGTAATGGTGCTTCCCAATGGTGTGGTGGGCTGGCTGCAAACTGAGGGAATTGAGAATATGCGATCGCTATTAGGAATCCGCAAGTACGCCACTACATATCCCAGTTTGGCAGAAAATCCCGAAGTCCAGATCGAACGGGAAGAACTAGAGTAGATAAAAGTCAAAAAAGGGACTAGGGGCTAGGGGCTAGGGAAGAGGGAAGAGGAAGAGGGAAAAGGGAAAAGATTTATTCTCCCGCTCCCCCACTCCCCCTAGCCTCTAGCCCCTAACCCCTAACCCCTAGCCCCTAAGCCTCTTATGAATGGAAAAATCTTAGAAACTGAAAACGTAACCGTTAGTTTTGATGGCTTTAAAGCCCTGAGAAACTTGAATTTCAATATGGACGCTGGGGAATTGCGCGTAGTAATTGGCCCCAACGGTGCTGGCAAAACAACATTCCTGGATGTGATTACCGGCAAAGTCCAACCAACGGAAGGACGAGTACTATTTAAAGGGCGAAATACTAAACGCCTTTCCGAACATCAAATCGCTCGTTTGGGAATTGGTCGCAAGTTTCAAACTCCCCGAATTTATCTGAATCTAACTCCTTGGGAAAACCTCGAAATTACCTGTAACCGCAATAAAAATGTGTTGGCAACTTTATTTGGCAATTCTCCTAGTGAAGAACGTCGCACGGTGGCAGGTTTGTTGGAAACTATTGGCTTATCGGCTAAAGCAGATATCAAAGCTGGATTACTTTCCCACGGGGAGAAACAACGTTTAGAAATTGGGATGTTAGTAGCTCAATCTCCGGATTTGTTATTAGTTGATGAACCAGTGGCGGGTTTAACCGATGAAGAAACTTACAACATTGGGGAGTTACTACTAGCACTAGCCCAGAGTCATTCTATTTTGGTAATCGAACACGATATGGAATTCGTGCGCCAAATTGCTCGCAAGGTGACGGTGTTGCACGAGGGTTCGGTGTTGTGTGAAGGCACTATTGAAGAGGTGCAGAACGATCCTCGTGTGATTGAGGTATATTTGGGTTCTCATGAATAATTGTGATGGTTAATGGTTTATGGCAATCGCCAATTTTTACCGCAGATGACAACAGATAAACGCAGCCTATAGCAGATGGGAAAGTAGAGACGTTTCATGAAACGTCTCTACAATGAAATGGCCAAAAATTAAAGAGGCTAACAAACTCGGATTTGGTATCACAGATCGGCGATCGCTTCTGCGGGGGGGCGAATAATGCGCTTAGCCAATCCCACAGTTTCCAATGCTTCGATCGCCCACCAAGTCATATCTAATTCCCACCATTTCCAACCGGCTTTGGCCACATTAGGATAAGCGTGGTGGTTATTGTGCCAACCTTCGCCGTAGGTGAGAATTGCTGCCCACCAAAGGTTGCGGGAACCGTCTGCAACTTCAAAGCGGCGATCGCCTGTCATGTGAGTGGCGGAGTTAATCAACCAAGTGGTGTGCCACAAAATCACAGCTCGCAGGAAGACTCCATAGATGACAAAAGACCATCCTCCCAAAACATAGAGCAATAGAGCGACTGGAATTTGCAGCATCAAGAAATGGCGATCGAGCCAGTTGTAATATGGGTCGCGAGACATATCCGGAGCGTATTTCTGATAAGTATCGCGATCGAAAAACTCAGAGCGAGGATAGAAAATCCACAGCATATGGCTCCACCAAAAACCTCGCGACGCTGCATAGGGATCTTTATCTTTATCCTCCGTATGCAAGTGGTGCTGGCGGTGTCCGGAGACCCAAAACATCGGCCCTCCTTGAAGAGCCAAAGCCCCAATGGTAGCCAGGATATACTCTAACCACTTAGGCACTTGTAAACTGCGGTGCGTGAGCAGGCGATGGTATCCCAAACAGATGCCGATGCTGCCAAATAACCAGTGGAGAAAAATCATCACACCCAAGGCAGACCAAGAGAAGAACCAGGGAGCCAGCAGCGCTAGAGCATGAACAGTCCCGAAAAAGGCAACATTCGTCCAACTCAGTTTGAGCGATTCTGAGGATTTTTGTAATGTTGCGCTCGAATTTGAGGTCATAAACTTTCCTATTTGAGAGTCTTGCATCCTGTTTGCCCAATTCAGGACTAGCTTGTGCTGCTCCTTCTGTTTCGATCGCGCTTGTTCGATCTTGGGAATAGCGCTACAGTGAACTCAGGTATGCAAGTATTGCTTGCTTCCAGCCTAACAATTTTTTCCCTGGTCTGCAAGTAGTACTTGCAAATAATTTTATGACAGCTCAACGCAAATCCGCTCGACAGCGCTTAGTGCAAGCAGCACTACAACTGTTTGCCGCTCAGGGGGTGACTGAGACGACAACTCGGCAGATTGCTGAATTGGCTGATGTAAATGAAGTAACGTTATTCCGTAATTTTGGCAGTAAGCATGGCTTGCTTCTGGCTGTAATTGAAGAAGCAGAGGTTTTTACGCAACTTGGGGAAGCTCTGGGACAACAGGCAAATCAAATTCAGGGCTTGGCTCAAGGACTGCAAGCTTATGCAGAGGGTTATTTGGGAGCGCTGGAAGAAATTCGAGAATTTGTGCGATCGCTGGTGGGAGAAGCGGGTCACTATCCACCAGAAAACCGACAGGCGATCGGACGAGGGTTGGCCCAAATTCATCGTTACACGGTGCAGTATTTGACTGCGGTGATCTCACGGGAACAGGTGCGATCGCAAATGGAGGTGGCGAAGCTGGCTAGCTTGCTCAATACGCTGTTACTGGGGTATGCGGCGATCGAATTTACGACGGAATTTCACGAACTCTGGTCAGATAAAGCCGCATTTATTGCCGATTTAGTAGAGTTATTTCTCTCCACGGAACGTTTTGAGGCGACATCAGCAGAACAAACAAGCAGTTTAACAACGGTAGATTGCAATGCGAGCGTGCTGACAGAAGAGGTTCTCGATTTACCAGCGCCTTTGGTGCGAGCGATCCTGCAAAAGGCTCGCAAATCTGGTTCCCAAGACTACGCTTTGGTTTACGTCCTGTTTGCGACTGGCTTAAGTCCTGGGGAAATTGCCAGTCTCCAGCGATCGCACTCTATTTTTGACGATCGACAACATCTGCTGCAAGTACACCAAGGCGCAAAACGCCAAGTGCCTGTAAATCAATGGATTATGGGACATCGTTACGGCACTTACACGAAAAATCCCCTGACCCAATGGCTCAAGACGCGAAGGGACGAACAGCCAGCATTATTTATCAACGACAACGGACGACCGATATCTGAAGTAGAGGTCCGTCTGCGCTGGCAGCAGCTCGTCGCAGATATCGTCACACTATCAGGATATCCTCCGGCGATCGAACAAGCCCAACAAACTTGGTGTGTTGAGATGTTGATGCGGGGCATGAACTTAGAAGGTTTAAGTATCCTAACTGGCTGCGATCCAGAACAATTGCAACCCTATACACGTAGGGCGCAAGAAAAGGCAGCTTTGGAACAAGCCATCCGATTAGATCGACCTCCAGCCAGCAAAATATAGCGGTTAGGGGCTAGGGGCTAGGGGCTAGGGGGAGAGGGAAGAGGGAGGAGGTACGAAGCGGAATTTTGACTTTTGACTTTTGACTTTTGACTTTTGACTTCCCCCACTCTCCCGCTCGGAGAAGTCGGATCTTTTTTAAAATATCCCCTTGACATTTCTTTACAATCTGTTACATTAGTTAACATAGAGAAACAACAAGGAGACAGAAATGAGCTACACCAAAGAAGAAAGCGGACTTCTAAACAACTTTGCCATTGAGCCAAAGATGTACGTTGCCGACTACCCAACCAAAGCACAGCAGCGCGGCTACCTGTTTCAGGGCTTAGGGGCGATCGTTTTACTGGCTGGTGTGGTACTGACAGCCTTTGCTGTGAGCTAGAGCTTTTCTATCTAAGAATCGGGAGATTGAAAATGAAAACTGACTTTGATATTGCCCGTAGCTACGTTTGTGCAGCCACTATCTTTAATCCTGAATTCAACAACTTTGCCAACATCACTGCCAATCAAGCTTGGTCGCTGTTTTTCACCGCCGGACGCGATGATGCAGCGCTGGGCGATAATCCAGAAGTAGGGCAATTTTTCAATAATGTTTTAATCGCTGTAGTCACAGCAGTTGTCGCCGGCTCATTTTTCTTCCGCTCGTTCTAAAGAGGCGATCGTGCGGGGTATTTGTAAAACTCCAGCCTATACTCTTAAGCTTCACTCATATGGAAGTGAATTAGAGAAACTGGAGTATGGCAACCATTTAATGAACGCAGAATAGTTTTTCCCAAAAGGAAGAATTATTCTGCCTACACTTATTAAAGTGCAGGCTCTCGATAGTCAAATTGCTATTAATGGCAAATAGGTAATTTCGATCGTAAGTTTTCCGAAAAAATCGTTAAAACTTAGGTATTAGCATTAGCAACAGAAGTATTTTACGGCTGAGACTTTTCCAGAGTTTGGGTAGCGGGAACCACAAGTTTGTAGCCCACGTTTCGGACAGTCTGAATCAATTTCGGCTGACTCGCATCTAGTTCTATCTTTTTGCGGATTTGACCGATGTGAACATCTACAACTCGGTCTTCTTCTCCTTCTACTCCTGTGTGTTCGTAACCCCACACCTCTCGAATCAGTTCGCCGCGCCGCCACACTTTTCCCGGATGACTAGCTAAAAAATGGAGCAAATTAAATTCTAAAGCAGTTAACAGTACAGTTTGATTGTTGAGGGTGACCTCTCGACGTACAGAATCGATGATTAAATTTTCCAAAACTAAAGCCTGCTGTTGAAGCCCAGCAGTCACCGTCACTGTAATTCGCCGCAAAAGAGCCTGCACTTGTTTTTCCAGGACTTCCACATAAAAAGGCTTGGTGACATAAGCGTCGGCTGACTCCAATCCAGTGACTTGGGATTTTACGTCTGTTAAACTTGTGAGCAGCATGACAAGAACATCACTGCGGCTCTTCATTTCCTCACAGAGTTTAAAGCCGATCGCATCTGGCAAAATGACATCCAAAATTACCAAATCAGGGTGGAATTGCTCAAAAATATCCCAGGCGTTCTTACCATCTGCGGCGCATTCTATCTGATAGTTCTGCTTGCTCTGGCTTAAGAACCTATAAATTAAATTCCGGATTGCTGGGTCGTCATCAACAACTAAAATCTTTCTGCGGGGGACATCGGTTTTCATGGTAAAGTCTCAAGCAGCACAGTTAAAATTGCAAGAGTTGATTTGGGGAACTGGCCCGCAAGGAGCCAGAAACCTCATTACTTCACGGCTGAGATTGGTTGCTTGCACCTGTATTTTCGGGAACCTCAAATTGGTAGCCAACGCCGCGAATCGTCCGAATCATCTTATCTGGCTGAAGTAAATCTGTGCCGAGCTTTTTACGAATTTGGCCAACATGAACGTCAACTACCCGTTGATCGCCAACGTATTCGTAATCCCACACAGCTTGGATCAGTTCGGAACGACGCCAAACTTTACCGGGATGACTGGCTAAAAAGTGTAGCAGATCGAACTCTAGGGCTGTTAAGGGTACGCTCTGATTGTTGAGCGTTACCTCCCTACGCACCGGATCGATCATTAGTTGGTCAACTATGATACGTTGTTGCTCGGCTGTAGTCACGACCCGCTGACGTTTCAAAATAGCTGCTACTCTGACTCCCAATTCACTTAGACTAAATGGTTTTGTGATGTAGTCATCGGCACCTTTGGAAAATCCTGTAATTTTATCAGCTTCGTCTGTCCGGCTTGTTAGCATTAGCACAAATACACCAGTGCGGCTCTGCATTTCTTGACAGAGGTTATAGCCATTGGCGTCAGGCAAATTTACATCCAGAATTACTAAGTCTGGATTGAATTGCTCAAACACGGCTATGGCCGTCTTACCATCCGCAGCAGACTCCATCTGGTAATTTTGCTTAGTCAAGAAGCGCTGGATTAAGTTTCGGACCGCAGGGTCGTCATCAACGACAAGAATCTTGGCGAGAGACATGGCCACCACTTTTACAGTTATAAGTTAAAGTTGAGGATAAACTAGCGAACAGAAAAGCTGGATGCGAGCTTTGGGGAAAGAGTACAGCGACATGGCTGAAGACAGATTCGCGTATTTATTGTGTATCCAGCATTTTAAAGGATTTCACAGGAGCCCAGCATTAGTATGCCCTACTCAGTAACTACACTTTCGATGATTGACAAACCTCTTTTCCTAGTTATGTCAACAATTTACCGCCTATTGGATCGGGTAGAGGGTGGGTTTCAAATCTAGTGGCAGTGGCTGTGAGTCTATGTTAATGGACCTGCTGGGGTAGATAAGACTTTGAAACGGCTGATTGGGCTGACTGGCTGTGTGAGCGAGAAAATAAGGCAACGATCGCTTTCCAGATCTCAGGCTAAACTACTTGCAGCAGTAATTACTTTTTTAACCAATCACAACTAACTGCGACGTGCGACCAGCCATGTGGGGGCAGAATATAGATCGCGCAGAACCGCAAGCAGCTTGGGGTCGATAACGATAGGTGGCAAGATGGGATGTCTTGGAGGTTTTAAATGAGTACGGAAAATCACTATAAACAATTGGGACTGAACGAGGACGCGACATTCGACGAGATTCAAGCGGCTCGCAATCGCTTGACTGAGGAGAACAGTGGCGACCCGAAACGTCAGGAAACGATCGAAGCAGCCTACGATGCCATTTTGATGGAACGTCTGCGAATGCGCCAGGAAGGAAAAATCAAGGTTCCGGAAGGTATCCGATTTGCCGAACGCTTAGCTCAGGCTCCCCCTCCTGCCTCGCCAGCACCTGTAAAGGAATCTAGTTCTTGGCTGCAAGGGCTGCTGGATACTCCCAGTCGGGCCGATATTTTGTGGCCTGCTGGTATTTTCTCGGTTTTGGCTGGTCTGACTTTTTACTATCCGCCTTCGGCGTCTGGGATATTGGCCGCAGCGGTTTTGGTCAGCCTTTATTTCCTTTCTCGCAAGGAAGGAAAGCTGGGGCGAGCTGTCGTGGTGTCGCTGTCTAGCTTGACTGGTGGCTTACTGTTTTCGGCTGTCGTTAACGCCTTGATTCAAAGTCAATTTCCAAATCTGGCTTTGGCAGCGCAAAGCCCTTTAAGCATCGCTTTGGTAATCCAAACTTGGGTAACTTTGTTTATCCTGTGGTTGGTTACCAGCTTTCTACGGTGAGGTCAGCCAAGTCGGGACAAGATTTTGCATAAAAAGGGTGCTGTCTTGTCGCTTTAGTTCGCTGTGGAAATGCGTCGCGTCCCGATATTGTGGCCGCGATTGGCTCAAAACTACGTCCTACGGCCTCGCTGAGATCGGCAACGATCGCATCGGGGCTGTATGTTTGTATGGAGTTGCGATCGCTTAGCTCTAGGGGGAAATTTTTAACTTTTAACTTTTAACTTTTGACCGCGCTTGATTTGTTCTTGTTCGATCGCTTCAAATAAGGCCCGGAAGTTCCTTTCGCCAAAGCCCTGCGCTTGCTTCTGTTGCCCGTTAACATAGCAGATTCGCCGCTCAATTACCTCAAAGAAGAAAGTTGGCTGCGTAAAAATTGGCTTTGTAAAGGTCTGAAGCAGTAGGGGAGCCGTTTCTCTTGTCTGCGGGCAAATATCCTCCCAATCCACCAGAATTTCGTGATTGGCAATTTCTTGCAATTCTGTAGGCGATAGAGGCAGTCTTTCTCTTTGCTGTAACTGAGTGTAGTAAGTAGGAGGAACTTTAATGAAACTTACACCAGAGGTTTTCAGTTGCGCGATCGCTTCCATGAGATTTGATGTCTGCAAAGCGATATGCTGGATTCCTGGCCCTCCATTGATATCCAAAAACTCTTGAATTTGAGAATTGACAGATGAAGGCTGATTGATCGGAAATTTTACTAAGTGGCTGGGATGAAGCATTACCTGACTCTGCAAGCCCGATCGAGACGTTTGAATGTCAAATTTCTGCTGGCGTCGAAATCCCAGCACATTTTCATACCAAGTTGCCGCACTTTCCAAATCTCCACTACCCACATTCAGCACCACATGATCGATGCCGATAAACGGCGAGGGAGAGACCTGGAGAGGTGAAGAAGGCGAAAAATTTGCGGTTATCCATTCTCCATTTCCCATTCGCTCGATTAAAGTGTGACTGAGACACCCCCAAGCAGCAATTTTTGCCACTTTAAATAGGAATTACCTTGTTGTTTGTACTGGATGGGTTGCAGGACTGTAACACCGTGACTGACTGCCTTTGCGATGAGCGATTCAATATCCTTGACAAGAAAAGCAATATCTGCAATACCGGGAGAATGCGATCGCAGAAAATCTGCAACCGGGCTAGCAGAGGTGAGCGCTGAAGAGAGAAGAATACAGACAGGCCCGCTTTTGACCGCTTCCGTGCGAGTATGATTGCTGGTATCGCTTCCTAGCGCTTGAAAGCCGAGTTTGCCAACAAACCAGTCACGCCATTTCTGCGCGTTCTCTACATAGAAGTGAAAGTGGTCAATTTGCATAGAATTTGGGAATAATTTGCATAGAAGCTTTTCAACGCACGATTATGTTCAATAATCCTTTGATCAGAGCAGCTGGAGTGGCTGCAATTGCTTATGTTTTGTTTAAGGTTCTTGCCCAAGCATTATTCGCATTTGCCCAAATAACTCAAAGTTTTGCGTACTGGTTGAAGTGGCATTTTGTACCCTGGAGTGAGGAAATAGCGATCGGTCTGGGCCTAGCCTTTTTGGTTTTTACAGCAGTTACAACCAGTCGCGATCGCAGCTAAAGCGCCTCGATCTGGTAAGCTTGCCGCACGACTAGAAGGAATTTGCCAGCTTATTTTAGCGATTTCAATCTGTCTGGAGAGAGGTTATCACCGAACCATCAGAAAAATAAGTGGCTTTCTGGCTGAATATTGATTTCCATCGGTACAGCTTGCGGTTCGGCACGCAGAGCAAACAAAATAGCCTCAGCCGCAGTTTCCGTGCTGAGCATTTTTGACCTGTCAACCTTCAAACTCACATTATCCCAGAAGGGAGAATCGACACCCCCAAAGTAAAACAGGGTGAACTTAATGCCAAAGCGCTTCAGTTCGTCCGCCATGCACTTACTAAAAGCGACCACACCGAACTTAGAAGCACAGTAAGCTGCTGCCATTGCCATTGAGTGCTTGCCCAAAATGCCCACTACGTTGCAAATATGACCGGATTTCCGTTCTTTCATGGCTTCTGCCGCCGCTTGCGTGGTGTAGAAGCTGCCTTTTAAGTTTAAATCGAGCATGGCATCGAGGTCTGCTGGTTCGAGTTTGTTGTACTGTTTGAGGATACCGGCACCAGCAGCATTTACCAGGGCATCAATTTGCCCGAAATGAGCCACCGCTTTTTCGATTAAAGTTTTTACTTGTTGCGGCTGGGTAATGTCGCAAGGTACTGTTAAAACTTGCTCTGCCTGCGTTCCCGGTAGGGAAGATGCTAAATTGGCTAATCGGCTGTTATCTCTAGCTGTTAAGACTAAACGAGTGCCTAAAGGTGCTAGTTTGCGTGTCAAGGCAGAACCAATGCCACCCGTTGCGCCTACGATAACAACCACTTTGTCCTGCATTGTTCTTTACATTTATTTACATCACCTTAATTATATTTAATGATATTGGCGATCGATAACTCCAGTGGCATTCAACTGGTAACTTTCTCTCGTCCCATATTTCCGGTTGTGATAGGCTAACTGCGAAGAGGAGTGTCAGAGGTATCAATGGTGAGTAAGATGCGAGTAGGGCTGTTGTTTGGCGGTCGTTCGGGAGAACACGAAGTTTCGATCGTTTCGGCAAGATCGATCGCCAAAGCGCTGAAATCGGAGCAAAATGCACAAAAATATGAAGTATTGCCTTTTTACATCCAAAAAGATGGTTTCTGGCAAGGTGGAGAAACAGCACAACAGGTGCTAGATGGGGAAGTTCCCCAAGTCGGAGAGGAAGAAGGAAAATACGCGAATCCAAAATCGAGATGGCAATTCCCGCCGGAAGCGGATTCAGTGGATGTTTGGTTCCCAATTTTACACGGCCCGAATGGGGAAGACGGTACGGTGCAGGGTTTGCTGAGTTTGATGCAAGTTCCGTTTGTGGGTTCCGGGGTGTTGGGTTCGGCTGTGGGGATGGACAAGATTGCCATGAAAACGGCTTTTGCCCAAGCGGGATTGCCACAGGTAAAATATCAGACGGTCAGTCGAGCGCAGATTTGGTCTAACCCTTGCGTTTTCCCGAAACTATGCGACGAAATAGAAGCAGATCTGGGTTATCCCTGTTTTGTCAAGCCTGCGAATTTAGGTTCGTCGGTAGGTATTGCGAAAGTGCGATCGCGCACGCAATTGGAAGCAGCTTTAGATAGCGCAGCCAGCTACGATCGCCGCATAATTGTAGAAGCTGGAGTAGTGGCAAGAGAAGTAGAATGCGCTGTTTTGGGTAACGATAATCCCCAAGCTTCTGCAGTCGGAGAAATTACTTATAAAAGTGATTTTTATGACTATGAAACTAAATACACGGAAGGAAAAGCAGATTTGATAATTCCTGCCAACATACCGGCTGCCGTCGCTGCACAAATTCAGGATATGGCTGTAAAAGCTTTTCTCGCAGTTGATGCCGCTGGGTTGGCACGGGTAGATTTTTTCTACGTTGAATCTACAGGTGAAGTACTGATTAATGAAATTAATACTTTGCCCGGTTTTACATCTACAAGTATGTATCCCCAACTGTGGGGATATAGCGGCGTTCCTTTTGCAGAATTAGCGGATAAGTTAATTCAAGCAGCGTTAGAACGCTATAAACCTTAGAAAAAAAGGCTGATGTGGTGTATGCCTCGCGGATTATAGCCTCAAATGCTTGCCTACCTTTTGCAAGAGAGCATAAAATCTTGTCATGATAAGGTGTAGGTATTGAAAAGTGGGTATGGCGGATAACCAAATTGCACAACAGCAATCACCCCCTTCCAAAGCCCCAAAGCTTCGCCGGCGCAGTGGCAAGCCTGCACCACTAGCTGAGGAATCATCGCGCTTGAAAACAGCAAATCTCGATCGGCAACGGAAAAAACTTGCTCGAGCAACTCCCCTAAACCCGGTGTTGCTGGTGGTTCAGAAATGTCCGCTACTGGTGTGGAGCGCTTTTTTGGCAGCAATGCTATTGGCTGGTGGTTTGGCGATGCTGCGTTTGACTGACCCGGATTACGTGGGAAAAGAGCAACCATCAGCAGCAAAAACGGCGACAAACGCACAAAACACGGTTTTGCAGCATGAAAGCCAAAATACACAGTCTGGGTGGTTGTACGGCGCGATCGCATTGGGCTGCGCCACCGGTGCTTGGGTAATTCTCAGGCAGTTTAATGGTACTCGCAAGCGTCACAAGCTTCGCAAACCGCTCAAAGGTCGTCCAATTTCCCGACAGCGAGCAACTCAGCAACGGAAAAAAAAACCATTTTTACCCCACCGAAAAGAACCAATTTCTGATGCTTCACAAACAACTAACCCTTCAACAACAGGTGCGGCAGGTGCAGCTACGCGGGCAATACCACCGCTTAGACCGAGCCTACCGGATGATAGGAAAGAGGTAAAATTGGCAGAAAATATGGATATAAGAAAACGCCAGCCGCTTTCTTACCTATTGCGAAATCTTTAGTTCATTTCAATTTGCAGATTTTCAATTTGAACTACCCCAACTAAAGTAAAGATTTTAGTTGGGGCTCTTTTTAAGAAGGCAGATTAAGCAGGAAAGAACTCAGCTCGATTCGATCGACTGTTATTCCTTTGAGGATCGCTAGAATCTCACCAGTATTAGTAATCGCGATCTCAGTTCCATCACTGCTTTGGCTAATTTTCAATTGGGAAAAACTTAAATTCCCGCCTAATACTAGCAAGTCAATATTATCTTCAAAATCGAGGATGGTGTCAGTACCAAAACCAGGAGATAAAAGAAAGCGATCGCTGCCATTCCCACCCTTCAATATATCATTACCTAAATCTCCGCTCAACCAATCGTTTCCATCGCCACCTTTGAGGGTATCGTTATCTTTACCACCATAAAGGCTATCATCTCCCCCATCTCCATTTACCCAATCTTCTCCTTCATTTCCAAACAATATATCGTTGCCATCTCCGCCACACAAACAATCTTTTTGACCACTATTTATAATGGGAATATGGCTACCATTTCCACCATAAATGGTATCGTTACCATCTCCACCGCAGAGACTAGCATTACCTAAATCGCCAAATATTACATCATCTCCGGTATCGCCAAGAACGATATCATCATCGCTACCACCCCGCACCGTATCGTTACCTTCATTACCGCAGATAGTATCATTAGCTTGATTGCCATTTAATACGTCATTCCCAGTACCGCCTAATAATAAATCGCGTCCGTTTGGATCGCCAAGTTCCTCTTCTGTCACACCGCCAAAAATGGTATCATTAGCTTTATCTCCGAGTAGGGTATCATCACCCCGATCGCCCCAAATTAGATCGTTATCTTCACCCCCGCGCAGGATATCATTACCTTTACCACCTCGGACAACATCGTTATTTTGATTGCCGTTAATTACATCGTTACCATCATTTCCATTAATAACATCTTCGCTTTCATTACCCGCAATCCAATCGCGATCGTCACCACCAAAAATAGTATCTTTTCCCTTATTTCCAACTAAGTTATCGTTGCCTGCTTTTCCCCAAATAAAGTCGTCGCCATCTAAACCATAAAGTGCCTCGTCTTCATCGCTACCAGTCAAACGATCGTTGTCGCTTGTTGTAACAGTTTTGATATTAATGATGGGATTAATTTGTGTTAATAAATAGCCTGCTGTTCCCTCGGAAAATAAATTATCTGGATTGGGATGTCCGATTTCTTTACAAAAACAATCCTCATCCTCTTCTAGATCGTCATTGTTAATAGTTCCCACAGCTTGACTGTCAGCAATGACGGCATTAGCAACGCCAATCAAATTAACAAAAAATGTTTCGTTCGCTTCTTTGGTAGTATCAGCTAAGACAGCAACACTAATGGTTTTACTTACTTCGCCTGGGTTAAAAGTAATTGCAGTAGTAGGATGAGGATAGTAATCTTTATTTGCAGTAGTAGCAGTACCATCAGATGTGGCATATTCGACGATAACGGCTTGAGTGGGAATCACACTGAGGTTGATGGTAAAATTAGCTAAAGTGATGCCGTTGTTACCTTCGGTAACTGTCGCATCAGTAATAAAAACTTGGGGTAAATTATTATTAATAGGAGTCGGAGA
>NZ_JACJUP010000330.1:0-5962 GCF_014748295.1 Planktothrix sp. FACHB-1355
GGGGGGAGCGGGAGAGTGGGGGAGAAAAGAACAACAAGTAACTTGCGATCGATAATCTTACGGCGGGAAGGGAGTAAACGAACCGAGAAGATCGAAGAAAACGAAGAAGGAAGAAAGAAGAAAGAAGAAAGAAGATAAAGGGAGTAATTAACCCGGATTTGGTATAACAATTTGTAGGCTGGTTTAGGTGCGGACGATTATTTCACAACACACAAAAATAGTTGATTTCCCGATAAGTAATACCGTTAGCGCGTACCCGTGCTTAACCCACCCTATAAATTGGGCGAGTGAGCCTCACAATACATATTTCGTTCTTTTTGTAAATTAATTTCTACTGGAATGGTGCTATAGATAAAGGGGAAATTTAGGAATTGTCTTACATCTATAGCAATTGAAATACAAATATTTATCCCGAATTAATCGTATGATTGAAAATGGCGAAATTCTAACTGTTTGACATGGGTACTATTTGGGAAATTGACTTTTATTCGCGTCCGATATTCGACGAGAACAAGAAAAAATTGTGGGAAGTGCTGATCTGCGAGAGTCCTTTGGATGTGAAAGACTCGTCTGAATCTGCGTTCCGGTTTGCGAAATTCTGTCCGAACGATCGGGTAAACTCGGTGTGGTTGCGGACGGCATTGGAGGAAGCGATCGCTCAATCCGGACAAACTCCCCAAAAAATCCGCTTCTTCCGCATCGCCATGAATAATATGATTACCAAAGCGTGCGAAGATTTGGGTATTGCAGCTTACCCCAGCCGCCGGACATTTAACATCAACCAGTGGCTTAACGAGCGGATGCAGGAAGTATATCCCCATTATCCCGGCTTTACACCAGTTGGCCCCAATCCTTCCGTACAAGTCCAAATTCAACCTCCCCAACCTTTACCCGATGCTTTAATCGGACAGCGGTGGGCGTTTGTGACTTTGGAAGCGTCAGCATTTGCGGAAATGAACGAATGGGAAATTGGCTTTAAGGAAGCTTTTCCTTTGCAGGCGCGGGGCGTAACTGCGGATACACCCATCCCTGGTATAATCTTCTTTTCGTCTAGAGCGATGCCTTTGTCTGCCTGGATATCGGGTTTGGAACTGGCGTGCATTAAATTTGACCCAGGTAAGCAAGCGAGATTGCTATTAGAAACAGGTGCGATCGATCGCTGGATTCTCGCTAATATCAAAGATGCCGCTACGGTTGCCGAAGCCAAAAAATTTGAGGAAGCCAAGCAGAAAGCACAAAACGTGCATTTTTTAGCAGTTCAGTCCGATCCTCAAGCAGAATCTTTTGCCGGTTTTTGGTTATTACAAGATCTCGATCTAGCGTAATTTTAGATTTAGGATTCTGGATTCAATCTAAAATTTAAAATCTAAAATCTAAAATCGTGTTATGGGTTCTGACAACTTGCAACCAAAGGCACTAGCAGAACAACTGCTGGAACTAGCAGCAAAATCGGGTGCAGAAGCAGCTGAAGTATATCAGTCGCGATCGCTATCGAAACCAGTCTTTTTTGAAGCAAATCGACTCAAACAACTCGAAAGCGCCCAAGCAGAGGGAACGGCACTGCGATTGTGGAAAGAAGGGCGTCCGGGATTGGCAGTTGCTTACGGGCCAGTGGAACCGAAAGCTTTGATAGAAAGAGCGATCGCCCTTTCCGATCTTAACGAACCCGAACCGATAGAACTGGTGGCGGACTCGATCGCAAGCTATCCGGATGAAGGAAAAGCAGTATCGGTAGATCGGTTAGTTGCTTGGGGAAAAGAAGCAATCGCCCTCATTCGAGATGCCTACCCAGAAGTGCTGGTCAGCGCCGAGTGGGAATGCGAAGTAGAAACCACCCGCTTGGTCAACTCCCACGGACTCGATCGCCAGCACTCGGATACTACCCTGAGTTGCTATCTAGGGGCAGAATGGGTGCGAGGCGATGATTTTTTGAGCGTATCAGACGGTCAAACCCAGCGCGATCGCCTCGATCCAGCTGCCTTGGCACAACAAATTTTACTGCGTCTGGATTGGGCGCAAGAGAACGTTGCGCCGCCGACTGGGAGAGTGCCGGTGTTATTCACCGCCAAAGCAGCCGATATGTTGTGGGGCACCGTGCAAGCAGCTTTAAACGGTAAAATGGTGGTCGAAGGAGCTTCGCCGTGGAGCGATCGCTTGAGCTGCAAAGTAATTGCCGATATCCTCACCCTCTCCCAACAACCAGATCGAGGGCCATTTAGTTGCCCCTTCGACGATGAAGGTACACCCACTCGTACTCTGACCTTTATTAGAAACGGTACTTTACAGCTTTTTTATGCCGACATCACCACCGGTCGGCGCTTAGGTAGCGGTACTACCGGGAATGCCATTCGTCCCGGACTGGGAAGCTACCCCACCCCCGGTTTGTTTAACTTGTCGATCGAACCCGGATCGGGGTCGATGTTGGATTTAATCGCCCAAATCGATGATGGATTGGTCGTAGATCAAATACTGGGAGGTGGGCCTGGAATTTCTGGCGACTTTTCCGTGAATGTGGATTTAGGTTATCGAGTACAGCAAGGAAAAATCGTCGGTCGAGTCAAAGATACAATGGTGGCCGGTAATGTCTACACTGCCCTCAAACAAATTCTCACACTGGGAGGCGATGCCGAGTGGAACGGGAATTGTTACACGCCGTCCCTAATTGTGGAAGGTTTATCGGTAACCGGAAGAATCTAATTTTAGATTTTAGATTTTAGATTTTAGATTGAAACGGCAAATGCCTTGAAAACCAGAAATTGTTGAATCCCAAAATCAACTTAATCATCCAAAATCCAAAATCCAAAATCCTTGCATCAACTATGTGGCATCCTACCATCCCAAAGCGCCTCCGCCAGATATTGCGCCCCAGACGTCGCCTTGCGATCGCAGAAGCTTGCCTGATCGGTTTAGTTGCCGCTTTGGCATCGGTGTTGCTTAAAGTTGGCGTAGGATGGTTGGGCACTTTGCGGGTGCAAATCTCTGCCAATTATCCGCCGTACTTGATACTTCCCGCGATCGGACTTTGTTTCGGTACAATTGCTGGATTGCTGGTAGAACGCCTCGCACCGGAAACTGCCGGGTCTGGGATTCCTCATGTCAAAGCGGCACTCGCGGGAGTACCGATGGATCTTTCTTGGCGGGTGGCAGCAGTTAAGTTACTCAGCAGTACGATCGCCATAGGTTCTGGGCTAACGGTGGGGCGGCAGGGGCCAACCGTACAGATCGGGGCAGCTTTAGCCGGACAACTCAGTCGCTGGGTTCCCACTTCCCCGGATCACCGCAAACAGATGATTGCCGCAGGTGCCGGTGCGGGTTTAGCGGCGGCTTTCAACGCACCGATCGCGGGTGTATTGTTTGTGGCGGAAGAACTTTTGCACGATGTTTCTGGCTTCACCCTGGGTACTGCCATCTTAGCTTCGTTTATCGGTGCGGTAGTTTCCCGAATATTGGGCGGTAGCAGTCTCAATCTCAATTCTTTCCAAAGTTCGGGGCCAGACCTCCATTCTACCGCCGTTCAAGTTAGTTTTTCGATGCCGGAAATTCCCTGCTATCTGATTTTGGGAGTTTTAGCGGGATTGCTGGCAGCAATATTTTGTCAGGGTATTTTTGTTAGTCTCAATTTCTACAAACGCACTCTGCGTATAAGTTTATCTTGGCGAATCGGATTGGCGGGATTAATTTCCGGTTTGGCGATCGCACTTTTGCCAGATGGCTTTCGGGATAACACGGGACTGCGAGAATTCCTCCTCAACGGTAACGCGACATGGCAGGTGGCGGCGATCGCTTTTACTGCTCAGTATATTTTGACTTTAATTGCCTTTGGGTCTGGCGCACCGGGAGGGCTGTTCGCGCCCTCTTTAATTTTGGGGTCTTCTTTGGGTTATCTGGTGGGATTGTTCGCCAGCCATTTTTGGGGATTGGGTACGCCGATTACTTATGCTTTGGCAGGAATGGGGGCATTTTTCAGTGCGGTTTCCAAAGTGCCGATTACGGCAATTGTAATTGTGTTTGAAATGACAACCAATTTCGACTTGGTTTTACCGTTGATGATTGCTTCTGTTACTTCTTATCTAGTTGCAGAAGCGATCGCACCCAGATCGCTGTACGATCGTCTGCTGGAGTGGAATGGCATAAATTTGGCCACAGAAACCCCCAAGGGCGGAATTCTCACTGAGTTGAAAGCCCGCAACGTGATGCAGCAACGGGTGGAAACTCTCAGCAGTCAAATGACGCTGGATGAAGCCGTACAAGCTTTTTCCCGCTCTCATCATCGCGGCTTTCCGGTGGTGGATGATGGCAAGTTGGTCGGTATCGTCACCCAAACTGATTTGGTGAAAATTGACCAACTTCAGTTACCTGGGGATGCGCTGCTGTCGAAAATTATGACGCCGCAACCTGTGACGGTTGGGCCCAAGGCTTCTTTGGCAGATGTGCTTTATCTGCTCAATCGCTATCAATTGAGTCGGTTGCCGGTAATTGAGGGTCGCAAGCTGATCGGCATTATCACTCGCGCTGATATTATTCGCGCTGAGGTAGACCAGATTGAAGGGAAAGGTGTAGGTTCTGGGCCAGAAGTATCTTATGTAGCTTATCAAACGCGATCGCCTGCTGTGGGGAAGGGGCGTTTGTTGGTGCCTTTATCTAATCCCCAAACTGCACCAAGTCTGTTGCGATTGGCAGCTGCGATCGCTCGCGATCGAGATTATGAGTTAGAGTGCTTGCAAGTGACGATCGCGCCGCGCCACATTTCCCCGTCGGAAGCACCTGTGCGAACTGCCAAAAGTCGTCGTTTGCTGCGTCAGGCGGAAAATTTGGGACGCCAGTTGGGGTTGCCGGTTCACACTCAGGTGCGAGTTGCCCACGATGTCGCTCAAGCGATATTGGAAACTATTAAAAATGAGCATATAGATTTGATTGTCATGGGGTGGAATGCAGCTCCGCCTACCGCCGGTCGCATCTTTGGCAGCGTTGTGGATACGATCGTTCGGCAAGCTGCTTGCGATGTGGTGCTGGTGAAGTTGGGCGAGTCGTCTTTTGTCACCGGTCAGCTGTCATCGGTAACACCAACAAATGACAAGTTCCGCAAGTGGTTGCTGCCAATGGCGGGTGGCCCAAACGCCCAAGCAGCTGTGGAACTGTTACCTTCCCTATGTACGGTATCGGATAAGTGTGAAATCAGGCTGACGCAAATTTTTTTGCCGTCTAAGACTCAACGCAATACCAGGAAACTGGAACAAGCCGCTCAGTTTCTCCATCGCAAGGTTGGCTGTATTTGCGTTGCTGCACCTGTTTGTGCCAATTCTGTGCCAGAAGCGGTGATCGATTTGGCCGAAAAGGAGAAATGCGATGCGATCGTGTTGGGCGCGAGTCGGGAGGGGATGTTGCAGCAGGCGATTAAAGGGAACATTCCGGAGGCGATCGCTCGCGGTTCCGATTGTACTGTCATTTTAGTCCGGGGTGCGATCGCCTAACGTTATTCAAAATCAACTTTCTTTGACAATTTATTCTCTAAATTAGTTACTTTTTGTACAGTTGTGTGATGATAAAACATAAACATAAAAAGGCTCTCCTCTACTTAGGCCGCAAAATCCGGTTTTAGGAGCATAGGGGATGGACAACGGAGCAATAAGAAATCCCTCATACGCCAAGTATTTGAGCCAATTTATGAGTTTTATTTATCCCTTTAACTATGAGGAGAACAGCTAATTATATAATTGAGGCTGGTTATGGCTAGCAAATAGTAGGTAGTAGGGTAAAAGAGAATTATCCCTCGACCCTCTACCCTCTGTGCCCCAACTTTAACAGGTCGTAAAGTTTCTTACTTAAGTTCCTTATAAGTAAGTCATAATTAATACCTTGTTTCGCTCATACATCTAACTTTTTTACCCTTTTGCCCCTCTGCTCCAGGCTGTCTCTCTATCTGCTATCTTTGAACGCAACTTGGTATAAGGTCGGCTTAGAA
>NZ_JACJUP010000331.1:0-5948 GCF_014748295.1 Planktothrix sp. FACHB-1355
TTGAATTACTAATCTACTGCCAAACCAAAGCAAGCCAATTACACCTAGACCGTAAATTAGTTCGGAAAAAGTTTTGTTGATAATCGCAATTTGAATAGTGCGGAAGCTGACGTTGGCTAAGCGACCGAAGCGGCTTTGCAATTCTGACCAAAATTGCGGGGCAGATGAGGTAGTTTTCAACGTCAGCGCTCCTTTGAATGTTTCGACTAAAACCCCTTGATTTTCCGCTTCCAGTACTAATAAGTTGCGAACTTTTTGTTGCAGGGTGGGAAGTAGAAACAACGGCGTTAGGATCGTCAACAGTGCAATTAAACAGCTACAGATTGCCAGTTTCCAGGAGTAAAATACCATGAATCCCAAGGAAACAAGCGCAATAAACAACTGACTGGGCAAACCGATAACTACTTGAGAAACTAGCTGATTAATTTGTTGAATATCTCGCAATCTACTGACAATTTCGCCGCTGCGACGCGATTCGTAGTAGTTGAGGGGTAAGCGCAGAATTTGTCGTCCGAATTGCAAAACTAAATTTAATTCCAGACGTTGTGCAAAGTGTGCGACGAGGTTAGATTGCACTAATCCCAAACAGCTGCCGATGAGGTTCATCGCTACAACTGCGATCGCTACACCCCCAAGCAGCTTGCGATCGCCCCTCACCAACACATCATCAGTTAAGATTTGGATTAAAAAAGGTAAAGCGATGGAAAGCAAACCCAAGACAAAGTTGATGAGCAGCGCTTCCGCCAAAATGCCTCGGTAAGCCCAAATCGGCTTGAAAAAACGCCCAAAACCACCTACCTTATCGTTAGGTTGCTCGGAAAACCGAACCGGATCTGGCTCTACTAAAAGCATCACCCAATCCGTCCAGCATTCCGTTAACTGCTTCTTGGAAAGGTACAAAACACCAACTGCGGGATCGGCAATTACATACTTTCTGCCCCGCTTACCGTACAAAACAACCCAGTGATACCCCTTCCAGTGAATAATTGCTGGCAGGGGTGCTTCTTTAATTCTGTCTAAAATTTCCGGTGAAGCTCTCACTGAGCGAGCATTGAAACCCAGTGCATCTGCACCCTGTTTTAACCCCAGCAATGTCGTCCCCAGTTGCCCAGTACCTACAGCTTCCCGGATGCGGTTAATCGCAAAGGTACGTCCGTATTTTTTAGCAATAGAAGCAATGCAGGCAGCTCCACAGTCTTCTTCATTATGCTGTAGAACATTTGGATATTGCATGGTGAAAATTGATATGCAAAAAGTAAGGCATCTGTATCTCCACAGATGCCTATTTAGCTAAGTTACCTGATTTCTCTTTATAGCGTTTAGTCCACAAATCTAAACGTTTTCGACTTAGCAGGCATCCTGTAATTATGAGCCGCGCTTACCAAGCTTGGTAACACTTTGACGGCTGTGAACACACTGTGCTTCGCATCCACCGTTGATAGAAGCAGCTTCTTTAGCTTCGATTTCGGTGAAGAGAGGTGCTTTCTTGTTCTCTTTCATTTTGTCTACCTTTGATTTTACTGACAGAACTACTGATCTTGCTTCAGCATTAATACTAATAGCTTGGCTCAATTAGTGTCAAGAGGTTTAATGCTTGTTTTTCTCGGAAAAGTAGGGCATATCCCTTTACCAGACCTTAATTCTGGCGCTTCCAGCTTAATCATAAAGAATCCTAAACCAACTAGATTTATGTTTGACAGCTTGTCAAAGACAAATTAACAACAAATGATTATAATAAACGGTTCTAACTAATAAGAATGTGAGGATTGAATAAATGGGTGTGTCACCGACGAGAAAATACCTATTCGGTATTCCAACAGCGCTAGCAGTTGCTAGCCTACTGAACGTCAACCCGGTTCTCGCTCAAACCGTGTCCGATCGAGGTTCTGGTATATTGCAAACGGAGCCTGAGAACGCACAGCCAATTCTGGCTGAGAGTTATTTGAATGATGATTCAACTGTTCCCATCCAACTCGAACAGCTACAAGCAGCCTTAATAGAAGCTGAAATTGAGCTTCTAGAATCCGAGAAATTTTCCTATAAAGCGGCAGATTTGTTGCCAGAGGGTAATAATACTGGCTCTATTTTTCCGACAAATCCTACCAATCCTACCTTGAGATCTCAAGCAATAGCGCAAAGCGAAACAACTCGATCGAATTCGATCGCACCACAGCGATGGTACGTGCAGGCGGAAGCGCTATTCCTCAATCGCACCATCCCGCGAGGTATCTTAACTTCAGAAGTTGTAGACCTGAGCGTCGCAGAAACAGGTTCTCCTGAGAGAGGAGGTACTTTACGTACTGACGATGTAGCTTTTGACTACGAGTTGGGAACTAGAATTACAGTAGGCTACAGTCGCGATCGCAAAGATAGTATCAGTTTTTCTTTCTTTGGTTTGCAAGAATACAGTTCATCAGCTACGCTTGTTTCTCCTGAGCCCGGTCTGCCCAGCGATGTTGTTGTGGAAGTACCGACCGACGATACGCCGATACTTGACCCTAGCGAGTCTCTGGGAGACAAAATTAACATTCTTAATCAAGAGCCGCCTCTAGGTCTAGGAAATGGTAGTTTCGCTATCAGTCAGGCTTTTCTTCTCAGTTACGAACACCAGCTCGATTACAGCGCTAACCTCTACAACTTTGAGGTTAATTATCACAAAGAAGTCGCTTCATCCAATAATTTTCGCCCCTCTTGGTTGGTGGGAGTGCGGTATATCAGCGCTCCAGAAAAATTTAACTTAGCGACATTTGGTGCGGCGGCTTTTCCGGAAGAAGGTCTGCGAGCTTATCCCACAGGAGATTACAACATCGAGACTAGAAATAACTTGTTTGGTTTTCAAATAGGAGGCAACGCCAATATTGGAGTAAGTCGTAACTTTAGTATAGGCTTGGGAGCGAAAGCAGGTGTGTTTGCCAACAATGGCGATCAGTCAAGTACTATTAGCGCCTACGATTTTGATACGGGAGAGTTATTAGAAAGAATTAAAGGAGTTAAAAGTGAATGGGGACTTTCTCCTGTTGTGGAGGGAAGTATCTCTGCTAACTGGCAGGTTACTCCCAACGTTAGCTTAACCGCTGGGTTTAATTTAGTGTATTTATATGGCTTGGCATTAGCTCCCAGACAGTTTAGGGATTTTGCTGAGTCCGGTGAATTTGGCAGGCTGGATATGAGTGGCGATACACTGTATTACGGCCCTTCAGTGGGAATAAGAGTTGTTTTTTGATCTGATATAGCAACTGCCAGAGTTAGGATGTTGTTAATTCCTGAAACTCTCGATCCGACGCCCGACACCCTAACCCCAACGCCCTAGCTATATGTTTAGCGATCGCAATCCCGAATTTCTTCGCCCAGTTACTAGCGATGAGTTTCTCCCTCCTATAGGCAGGTGGACAACGCTAGGGGGGCTGTTTTTGGTGGGAACTGTTGGCGCGGCTTTCGCTCTTGCTGCCGTTACTGAGTACAATGTGACCGTAAAGGCTCCCGCCACAGTTCGTCCTTCTGGAGAAGTGCGGATAGTTCAAGCAGCAACGGAAGGAACGGTCAAAAGCATTTCTGTGACAGAAAATATGGCGGTAAAAGAAGGAGATGCGATCGCTACTATCGACGACTCCCAAGTGCAAACTAAAAAAAGCCAACTGATCGGCAGTATTCAACAAAATCAACTGCAACTCGCTCAGATCGCCGCTCAACTAAACTCCCTGCAAAACCAGCTAGTAGCTGAAAGTAACGGTACGGAACGTACTATCGCTTCCGCACAAGCAGATTTAGAGCGCAACGAAAGGGAATATCGCGATCGTCAAATTACCACTGCCAGTGAAGTGCAACAAGCGGAAGCAAACTTAAAAATAGCCCAGGCAGAGTTGCAAAAAGCTCAAGAAGAATTGCAAAGAGAGCAGGCGAATTTGCTTTCAGCAGACGCTAATTTAAAAGGAGCAGAAGCCAACTTAAAATCTGCCATTTCCAGGCGCGATCGCTATAAGCCATTGGCAGAATCGGGAGCAATTTCTAAAGATAGGTTGGAGGAAAACGAACTAGCAGTTCAGCAGCAAGAACAAACTGTTGCGGGACAAAAAGCAGCCATTGAAGCGCAAAAAAAAGCGATTGAAGGACAAGCACAAACCGTTGAAAGACAAAAACAATCTGTGGAAGTAGCTGCTGCCAAATTGCAAGCAGTTAAAACTGCACTCAACCCTACTAAAGCACCAATTGCGATCGCCCAACAGCGAATTGCCCAAGAAAAAGCTAAAGGTGAAGCAACTTTAGCTACGTTGAAAAAAGAACGAGAAGCTTTGATTCAGCGCCGCATCGAAATCGAAAATCAAATTAATCGCGATCGCAAAGAAATCCAGCAAATCGAAACCGAACTGACAAAAAGCATTGTGCGTTCGCCAGCAGATGGCACAATTCTACAATTGTATCTGCGAAACGCCGGTCAAACTGTGCGATCGGGCGAAGCAATTGCCCAAATTTCTCCCAGTAATGCCCCGATTGTCATCAAAGCTCGCGTTGCGGCTGAAGATATTGCTAAAATCACTCTGGGTCAAAAGTCCCTGCTGCGAGTTTCTGCATACGCCTATACAGATTACGGCGTTTTGCAAGGAAAAGTGAGTGCGATCGCTCCCGATGCTATTACATCTCAAAACAATAATTCCCCCTACTACGAAGTCACTATTCAGCCAGAAAAAGCTTATTTGCTGAAGGGCGATATTCAGTATCCCGTACAACCAGGGATGGAAATTACAGCAGATATTATTTCTAGAGAAGAAACTGTCCTCACTTTTATTATGAGAAAGGCAAGATTGCTAACAGATTTGTAGTTTGGGTGATTGATATCATACTTTTGTTAGATTGGCGATCGCCCTTCTTTGGCAACAACCGCAACGTCCCTAAGCTATCTAAGCGCATTTGGTAATACCGCTTCTCAAAATCGCTGTGACGTGACGATTGCGATCGCTTTAGCTCATCTATTTGTATGTTTGTGCATAGCTTTACCCAACAACTTAGTCTGATAAGTCGAGTTTTGTTTTCCCACCCAACCGATAATCTTGCCTGATTTTATTTTTCAATTTCCTTGACGATCCAAACAGGCCAAAAAGCGGCTATCCAAAGTTTAGTCGATCCTTTGAACAAAAGCTTGTCATTAGATTGAAAAACACATTTGTCATTGCCTAATGAAGCAAAGTAACAAACTAACCCTGAAAAAAAGTAAGCAGTTGTTGAAGATGCTAATATTAATAGTGTCATTGTTCCAGTTTCTAAGTTGATAACTGAAGGCTAATCAACGCTTTTATTCAAGCAATGTTGTAGATGCACCCTGGATAGCAGCGTTCTTCTATCCGGAAGTTTAACTAGAAGTACTGTACTATCAGACACATCCCTCGTTTGCGATCGACCGATCGTAGCTGGGAAATTTTTCAGACTGCACAGCACTGGTAAAAAACTCCTCCAGAATATAGTGGTTATCCAATTACCGTTTTTACAGAACGTCAGAGCTAAGCAGTAATTTTTCTGACGCTCTTTGTATGTTTTTTCAGGCCACTGAATAACTATACCTTAAGATAGATGAAAAAAGTGAAAAACTTGTGAATTACAATTTTTTTTTAAAGAAGACTAAACTTAGAGATCGAGCAGTCAGCTTCGTAATCTGACAAGCTTTTACGATTGTATCAAAAGTGACCTTATCTCCGCTCAAGCGAACGTTTTCTACGATCTGCTTCAAAAGAGCGGCTCTTCCCTACTTAGTGTGCTAATTTAACTTAAATTTATCCTCAAGGCTTTGTCCCGTAAGGCTTTGAGATTATTTACATCCAAAGTTTGCCCTATCGCATTACAGTACAAGTGCGATCGCCTTGAAATCGCAGCCAGCTTGGGTTTAGGGTACCAAAAAACTAATGATTTGGCACACTAAGTACGGAAGAGCCGATAAGTCTTGCTGGTTATCATAACTA
>NZ_JACJUP010000332.1:0-5870 GCF_014748295.1 Planktothrix sp. FACHB-1355
CAAAAGTCAAAAGTCAAAAGTCAAAAGTCAAAATTAATATTTTGTTTTGGCTTTTAACTTTTGGCTTCTTCAGGACTTAGATCGTTCATATTGCGTTACCTCCCCAAACCAGCTTCTCTTAGTGCTTGTGCGAGTGGTTCTGTCAGATTTAATGAAAGCGCCCATCTTTGCAGATACTCGAAATCGAGTCGTTCCCCTTGCAGCTTCAACACACCCAAAATATCTCGCCACTGTTTCTGGGATTCGTTGTCAGTCATCCGAAACCAAACGAGTTTTTGCAATATCGTGTCTTCGGGTGTACAGACATAAAAAGATTTACTAATATCCCCGTCTGGATAGTGAAGCTGACGGCGAGACATTTTGGCACGGGAGAACTCGTCATCCTTCATCACAAAAATGTCTGCTTTTTCTGTTGTGGTCAGGTGGATAACATTAAACGATGAAGCCCTCCCACTCACGGCGTCTTCCACCGCCACTTGACTGATGTAAAACTGTTCTGCCAATGCGTTAATTAGTGGTATAATCTGGCTAGTTTGGATGTTTATTACTAAATCCACGTCTTGAGTGAGTCTGACTTCCCCTTGTAGAGAGCTAGCAACAGAACCTCCTACATAATAAGGGATATTCAGTGAGGTCAAGACAGACGCTAGTTGGTTTGCTAGCCAAATTGGGTCTTCTATCATCAATTCTCCCAGGTATTTCAATCCAGATAAAAAATCAGCCCATTCTTGCCCTAAGCGTTTTCTGATGTAATGTTGTCTCACTGTATCTTTTGAAGCGTTAGGGAACTGACTTTTAATGCCCATCAATGCTAATGTTGCCCCGCGTTTGGCCACCCGCTTGAAAAGAGCTTCTTTTTGCCCTGGTGTCATCTTTCGCCAGAGATTGAACTGCACTTGCTCGGCTTCGATCGAAGTATCTGTAGACTGTGTTCGGTAGTCAAGTGCGGCAATAACTGCCATAGCGATCGCCTCCTTTAATTGTGCTAAGATTTTTACTAGATTTATTGTTTAGCTCAGCTGAACTACAGGCCGATCGTCTAACAAAGTTTGCTTGCTGAGCATATCTTGGACGGTCATCCTCAGAAAGCGTCGGTCATCTACCTGAAACAGCACTTTGATGCGATCGTTCCCCGGATAGCCTGGGGGTGTCAGCTGGGCGATCGTCCTGGCACCTTCCCGATCGTTGAGCGGTTGTACTTGCGTTTGACCGCTGCCTATGTTGCGGGTAATCAGACGATCGCCATCAAAATAAACTTCTGTCGCGCTGTTGCTTTCGGTTCCCAATTCGCCGATAATTAATTCTATACTGGGTTGGTTTTCTACCGAGGCACCCAAGACTAATTCTACCGGTTCGCTCATCGGATAAGGTTGTCCAGCTTTTATTAAGGGATGCCAATTGTGTCGGCTGTGGCGTCTATCCCAGTAACGAATTCCGTAACTGTGATAGAGAAAGTCTTTGAGTTCTATCCCTTGCGCTAGTTGCAAAGCACCTTGGGCGATCGCTTCAAAAGGTTTTTCGCAGCGAATTTTGGTCGCCTCAAAATATTGCTGCACCCAAGTTTGCACAGATGGGATTTGTACTGTACCGCCAACTAATAAAACCGCATCGATATCGGCAACTTCTAAACCTTGCCGTCGCGCTTGCTGTAGCACTTGAGTCATCGACTCATCCAAGCGATCGAAAAACTTGTGTTCTTTGAGGATATCTTCAAAGCGATCGCGCTCTAATTGCAGATCGTAGGTTTCAAAAGTTTCATCATTAAAGTATACTTCACTTGCCTGTCTTTGCAAAGACAATTGCATTTTTAACCGTTCTGCTAAACGAGTTGTCAGCGGTGTTGACACCAAACCTTGAGTTTTGGCAAAATAATCTACCAACCAGTTATCGATATCCGCACCGCCGAGATTTTGACCGGCTTTGGCCAGGACGCGAGCTGTTTTTACCTTTTGTCCGGAAGATTCAGCCAGGGATTTATCGCCCCATTTGAGAATAAAGCCTAGCGGTTTTTTGTTAGTGGAACTATCCAAGCGCACCAGAGAAAGATCCAGCGTACCGCCGCCAAAATCTACCACTAGAATAACTTGTCGATCGGCCATTCCGTAACCCAAAGCCGCCGCCGTAGGTTCATCTACGATTCGCACTTGTTCGACGGGGAGAGATTGGCAAACTTGACCTAACCAGTGGCGATAAGCTTCAAAGCTATCGACGGGAACGGTTAATATTAAAGATTGACCGACATCTGGCAAAGTCGCTTGCAGTTTTTCGATCGACTGGGAGAGGAACCATTTCCCCACTTGTTCAAAAGTAACGACTTTCCCGTCCAGTTCTGGCAAAAATCCTTGGATAGCAGCGCCGATACCTCGTTTGAAACTGCGGAAAAAACGGGGGTCAGTTTTGAGGTCGAGACCGCGATCGCGCACAGCCTGTCCAACTACTACTTTACTGGAGGAAGCGTCCTCAACATAGAGTAAACTGGGTATCAAGGGGGGATTTTGCCCCTGCATTACCGATAAACCAGATAAGCTCAAGGTTTCTGGCTTCTGGGTTACTGGATTCCAGCGGGCGATTACCGTATTGCTAGTTCCGAAATCAATTGCGATCGTCATTTACCCAGTTTACCAGTAGATTGGGATTCGATCGTCTGACTGCTATTAGGGTGGGGGACGGCACGAAATTCCCTCTTCCCTCTTCCCTGTCCCTTACCATACCTTCGATCTGTCAAAGAGACTGACATTTTCCAGCATAAACTCTCTAGACCCAACTGAACTTTTGCTGCTCTCTTTCATGACTAACTTCCATAGTTCCGCACGAACGATCGCAAGTAACAACCTATTTCCTCTCTCTACACCGATGACAGCATGGAGGGTGAAAGAGGGTGCAATGGCAGTGTTTGCGATCGCTACTATCAATGGTAGTCCACAGGGAGCGCGACGCTATCTTTTCGATGTCGCGCCACCAGATGTACTATTCGGTATGGCGACTAGATTGGAGGGTCAGTCACATCAATTAATTGCTGTTGCTTATGAGGAAACGCATTTAGTATCGATCGCTCTGGTAGACTGGGTAGGACAAGCCATAACTGAGCCAAATGGCGGGGGGGAGTCGCTGCTTGAGTGTTTGCAACAGTGGAGCGATCGCTTAGGGGCAGTTATCCGAGGGGCAGATATTTCATTCAATGGTATTAATGTAGCAGGGCTGGATAGTTTAGAGTCGGTTTGTGAATGTTTGGAGCGATTTCATGCTGACTTTTTACTTTGTCTGCACCAACTTGACCAAAAAGAAGCTCTGACGCGATCGGAACAATTTCAGTTACGCCAACAACTCAATCAAGCAGCGAGCGATCGCGCTTTGGATCATCTTACCAGTATTTTTCGCCGTCAAACAGCCGCATCTTTGGCAACAGGAACGGCTTTGTTAATGGCTGCGGGAGCGGTGGGGAGAGCGATGGGGATGGAAATTCGTCCCCCAGCCAAATCAGAAGACTTCCAGGGGCTTAAAGACCCACTAGAGGCGATCGCTCGCGCCTCTCGGATGCGGACGCGCCAAGTCATTTTGCGGGGTGCTTGGTGGCAGTTTGATGCTGGGCCGATTTTAGCATACACGGCTCAGGATGAGCGCCCGGTGGCTTTGCTTCCCATAAATGGTAATCGTTACGAAATTTTCGATCCCGAACAGCAGCGGCGCACACCTTTGAATGCAAACACGGCGCAATTGATTTCACCAATAGCTTATGTGTTTTATCGACCTTTCCCAGATAAAGTACTCACAGTCCTAGAAATTTTCAAGTTTGCCACTAAGGGAACGCTGCGGGATGTGGTAATCGTGTTTATCTTAGGTGCGGTTACTTCCATATTGGGGATGGTAATTCCCCAAGCTACTGGTATTTTAATCGATAATGCAATTCCTAATGCCGATCGCGGGTTGATTTTTCAGATTGGTTTAGGGTTACTAGCGGTAAATTTTGGCAGTATTCTATTAGGTTTGGTGGAAAATGTTGCGACTGCTCGCGCTCAAACTTTTGCGGAAATGCAAACTCAGGCGGCGACTTGGGATCGGCTGTTGAAATTGCCCGCGCCTTTCTTTCGCAACTTTTCGATTGGGGACTTGCAATTGCGCGTTTCTGGGATTAACCAACTTCACCAAATTCTCACGGGTACGGTAATGAGTTCCCTATTTAATAGTTTCTTTTCTCTATTGAATTTGGGGTTGTTGCTTTCTTACAATGGAAAATTGACATTAGTGGCGATCGCAGTAGCGGCCATCAATATTGCGATTACTTTCTTTTCTTTCTTTATTTCCCGCCAAAAAATGATTCCGATGCAAGAATTGGCTGGGGAATTATCCGGTTTAACCGTACAATTAATCGGTGCAGTAACGAAATTACGAGTAGCAGGTGCGGAAGAAAGGGCTTTTGCCTATTGGTCGCAAAAGTTTAGCCAACAACTTAATTTAACCCTCAGTACGGAGGCGATTGAAGATGGCATCACTCTTTTTAATAATATTCTGCCTACTGTTAGTTCAGTGGCAGTTTATGCGATAGCAGTAATGTTAATTGTCGAAGCCCAAGCTCAAGGAGAAAGGGGATTTTCTACCGGAACTTTTTTGGCGTTTAATGTGGCTTTCGGTACTTTTGTGGGCGGGGTGACGGGGTTGAGTAATGCAGCCATCCAATTAATGACGGTGAACGTGATTTGGGAACGAGTGAAACCTATTTTGGAAGCGCAACCAGAAGTTAACGATCGCAAAGCCGATCCGGGAATTTTGTTGGGTGAAGTTAAACTCGATCGGGTGAGTTTTCGCTATGCTCCAGATAGACCATTAGCTATTAATAAAGTGACAATTGAAGCGAAAGCTGGAGAATTTATTGCTATAGTCGGGCCGTCAGGTGGCGGCAAATCAACTATCGTCCGATTACTGTTAGGTTTTGAGCAGCCAGAAGCGGGAACAATTTATTACGATCATCGGGATTTATCGGGATTAGATATTTGGGCACTCCGGCGACAATTGGGTGTGGTTTTACAGAATAGTCGGATTAATAGTGGTTCGATATTTAAGAATATTTCTAGCAATGCTATAGTAACAATGGATGAAGCTTGGGCAGCTGCAAAAATGGCTGGTTTGGCGGAAGATATCGAACAAATGCCAATGGGAATGCACACGGTTGTTTCGGAAGGGGGATCGAATCTTTCGGGAGGACAACGCCAGCGTTTGTTTATCGCTCGTTCTTTGGTATTAAAACCGAAAATTTTGATTTTTGATGAGGCAACCAGTGCTTTAGATAACCGCACGCAAGCAATTGTAATTGAAAGTTTAGCACAGTTAAAGGTAACAAGAATTGTAGTGGCTCACCGTTTGAGTACCATTCGCTATGCCGATCGCATTTATGTGATTGTAGGGGGAGAAGTGAAGCAGGTGGGTAATTTTGAGGAATTAATGTCTCAACCGGGAATGTTTGCTGATTTGATGGCGCGACAGATGGCTTAATTTCGGATCGATTCCCCTAAATCCCCCTTCACAAGGGGGACTTTTGATACTCTTGAGTAGAATTCCCAAATCAAGGTCAAAATGCACGGCTTTGTGTTAATCCAGTGGGTCGCTGGGTATAATAACCAAAACCGCAAGTAGATGTGGCCGTATGAGATATTGCTTAAATCCAGATTGTCCGCAGCCGAAAAATTTGAGCGCAACTGAAAACTGTCAAGCTTGTGGTTCTTCGCTGACTTTGCAAGAGCGGTTTGATATTCTGGTTCAGATGGGACGGGGTGGGTATGGTGCAGTATTTTTAGCCATCGATCGGTCTCAACCTAACCCAATTCATTGTGTAAGTAGTCGGACAAAAGTAATCGACACTGTATGAACTTTTGTTA
>NZ_JACJUP010000333.1:0-5940 GCF_014748295.1 Planktothrix sp. FACHB-1355
CTGAAAAGAATTCTTCACCCGTTACAGAAGCTGTTGCTACTACAACATTGTGTAGAACTTCTTCTGCTCGCTGACGCTCGGCTATTTCTTTTTCCAGTTCCCGATTAATTTTTTCTAGTTGCTCTGGAGTTTTCAGCGCCAGGAAGTGGGGCAACAGGGTTACCATTTGCCCCGCTGTGAAGCAGGAAACCAAGCCAGTCAGTGCTTTTTCCAAACCCGATAGCCAGTAAGCTGGATGCCAAAGCGTCCAAATTTCCAGTAAGTGACCTGTGCCGCAGAGGATAATGAAGGCTCCGAATAGGGCAAATATTCCTGAAAAGGGAATATCTTGCCGCTTGCAGATAAAATATATTAGCATCGCCGGAATAGAGAAATACGCAGACGCGATCGCTAAATCTGAAACTATGTGCAGCCAAACCAGCGGAGTTTGCCACAGGTAGCAGTGACCGTGAGGTATATACTGAGTTGGGGATAGTAATTGTTGCAAAAGTTCCCACATTTTTTTAAATTCAAAATCCAAAATCCAAAATTCAAAATCCAAAATCCAAAATCCAAAATCCCTACTTATGAGCTATTAGCTACGAAATTTTTTACATTCTCAAAAATCCTTTCTAATTCTGCGATCGCTTCATCTGCACCCTCTAGATTATTTAATTTTGCCTGACTTTCAAGTCGATCGGCAATATCGGGCATCAATCGAATCGCAACTGTAGCGCTCCCGCCTTTGATTTGGTGAGCGCGACGTGCGAGAGTGTCGCAATCTCCTGACAAGATGGCTTGTTTGGCCTCTTGGATATACATTTCCCCATCTTCCACAAAAGCTTGCAGAAGTTCTGCTTGAAACTCTACATCACCCTTACAAATTTGGTGCAGGCGTTCAATATCTATAATGTCTACCGATGAGGCGACTGTAGTAAGATCGGCAATTGAATTTTTGGGGCTATCTTTACCTTTTGCAGTACTAAAATTTCCCGATGTAATGCTTTCAGAGATGTCAGATTCCATTTCGATCTTTTGGTTTTTTATTTGTAATTGGGATACCCAGCGTTCTAAAACTGTTTGGAGTTGGTTAAGATCGATCGGTTTGCTGATGTAGTCATCCATGCCAGCAGCCAGACATTTTTCCCGTTCTCCGACTAAAGCATTTGCTGTCATAGCAACGATCTTATGACGAGTACCATAGAGACGACGCAACCTTCTTGTTGCTTCATAGCCATCCATCACCGGCATTTGACAATCCATTAATACGATGTCGTAATCCTGTGATGCCAAAATATCTATTGCCTCTTGACCGTTATTGACACAATCTGCCTGGTAGCCCAAAACTTTCAGTTGATTCAAACCGACTTTTTGGTTAACCGGAGTATCCTCAACTAAGAGAATTTTAAAATTTTGTGTTGGAGTGGGAGAGGAGTGAGGGGTGAGGGGAAGAGGAGGAATTTTGACTTTTGACTTTTGACTTTTGACTCTGCCGTTCTCCCTGTTCGCCGCATTCAGCAAACTGTCAAACAAACGGGTAGCTTTCACAGGTTTAGTTAAATAGTCAGCTAAACCCTCCTCAACCAAATCTTTAATCTTTTCACGCTGTTTCGCCTGGGTGAGGAGAACCCATTTCGTTTGCTGCATTAATGGTTCTGAGGTAATCGTGCGTTGCAGTGTTTTGTCGCTTAATTCCTCAAGCTGCATATCGACGAGAGCGATATCGTAGGGACGATTTTCAGCGGTGGCATTTCGCACAGCGATCATTGCCATCCAAGTGCGATCGGTTTCGCTTACCTCCATACCCCACCAAGTTGCGAGAGAACGCACTATTTTTCGCACGGTAGGTCTATTGCTGACCACGAGCATTTTTAGCCCGGAAAGCGAAGTAACTTCTGGCGTGGGTGAAGAAGGTGAAATTGGTGGCGTTAAAGGGAGAGTAAACCAAAAAGTTGAGCCGACTCCGAAAGTACTTTCTACGCCAATTTCTCCTCCCATCAATTCCACCAGCTGCTTGCAAATTGCCAGACCCAAACCGGTACCTCCGTATTCGCGGGTAGTAGAATCATCGACTTGGGAAAAAGATTGAAACAGCTTTTTCTTACCTTCTGGGCTGATACCAATACCCGTATCGCGCACAGAAAATAGGAGACTTAAGGGAGGAGTGAGGGATGGGGGGAGTGGGGGAGGGAAGACAGAAGAGGAAGAATTTTGACTTTTGACTTTTGACTTTTGACTTTCCTGCTCTCCGTGGGTGGGGTTTCCCGCAATGGTAACTTCAATTACCACTTCTCCTTTATCGGTGAATTTGATGGCATTGCCCACCAAATTCATGAGGATTTGGCGCAGACGGGCGGGATCTCCGTTGATTTGTCTGTTGACGTTGCGATCGACTAATCCAGCTAATTCCAGTCCCTTATTTTCTGCGGAGGGCGCGAGCAAATCCAGCACTTCTTCCAGACAAACATTTAAGTCAAAATCCACCTTCTCCAGTCGCATTTCTCCAGCTTCGAGTTTGGAGAAGTCGAGAATATCGTTGATCAGAGTCAGCAGAGTTTGAGCGCTGATTCTGAGAGTTTGTACAAAGTCCCGCTGTTCGGCAGTTAGCTCGGTTTTCAGAAGTAAGTCGGTCATCCCCACCACGCCATTCATGGGAGTGCGGATTTCGTGACTCATATTGGCGAGGAACAAGGACTTCATACGGGAAGCTTGCAATGCTTCCTCTCGCGCTTGTTGCGATCGCTCGAACAAAGTCGATTGCTGGATGGCGATCGCCAGCTGTACGCTCAGCTGTCGTAAAAGCTCTGTTTCCGCTTCAGTCCAAGTCCTTGCACCCTGACATTCGTGGGCGATCAGCAATCCCCATAATTGTGCCTGGGGTGTAGGGCATTGGGGATAGAGGTCGCTTTCCGATGCCTCATTACCTGCTTCCAGTATTCCCCCATCTTGGATGATAATCGGAACTATTAAGTTAGCTCTGACTTGAAATTGTTCTAATAGGGCGATGTGGCAATCTTTTAAATCACCGCCATAAATATCATCAATTGCTCGAATTCGACCTTGACCGTACAGAGCGAAATAAGAATTATTAAAGCACCGATCTTGAATTTCTCTCCCCAAAAGCGATATCCAAGGCTCGTTAACGGATTCAACAATTATATAGCCTGAGCAGTCTGGGCGGAAGCGGTAAATAACGACGCGATCGGTCGAGAGTAATTGCCGCACTTCTTCTGTAGTGGTGCTGAGTGTTTGAGTGAGATTGAGAGAGGAGCGCACCCGATGGGCGATCGAGGAAACCAACCGCTCCCGCAAAAACAGTTGCCCCAGGCGCTGTTCCGATTGTCGCAAAGAGCGTTCTACTTGCTTGCTAGTGCTAATGTCGCGCACTACTGCCGCCAGACAGATCGGTTCTTTAGTTTTCGGATCTTTAACAAGAAAAACATTCATCAAAACATCAATGATTTTACCGTTGCGGAAGTGTTGTAGTTGTGTTTCTCCTTGCCAGCGTCCTTCGCTGAGTGCAGTTGCTAAAATTGTTTGACTAAATTCCTGGTGTAGTGCTTGGGGAACATAATCCAATATATTGGTAGAAAAAACTGCCGACAAATCTTTTAAACCCACGAGTCGGCGTCCGGCTTCGTTGAGAAAGCAAATTTTGCCATCTAAAGATGCTTGGGAAATGAAGTCGCTGCTGTTTTCGATCAGAGAAACAAATTTTTGGCGTTCTTCTTCTGCTTGTTTGCGTTCGGTGATATCGCGGATCACACCCACATAACAACCCACATTCCCGGTATGATTGAGGACGGCGAAAGCGGAAGCATCGATTTCGACTATTTTGCCGTCTTTAGTGTGGCAAGTAATTTCACCGCGAAACTTGCCGATGGCGGCTAAACTTTCCGCAACAAGTACAAAATCCTCTTTGCCTATGAGTTGAGGTGTCTGTCCTTTTAGTTCGGCGTCGCTGTATCCAAACAGCTCTTGATGGGCGGCATTTTGTTCCAGGTAAAAACCGTCAGGGTCAATGATACCGATCGCATCGGTGGAGTTCAAAAATATCTCTTGGTAGAGCCGCAGTTTTTCCTCTGCCTGTTTGCGATGAGTAATATCTCTGTGCGTTCCCGTCATCCGCAGGGGCTGACCGATTTCATCCCGTTCTGTGACTTTCCCGTGGGATAGAATCCACTTCCACGTTCCCTGCTTCGATAGCATCCGAAATTCGATTTCGTAGACGGGAGTCGCGCCGACCAGATGGGCGTTTTTGCTCTCCTCAACTCTGGGTAGGTCTTCTGGATGTACTAAGCGCAGGAAAGATTCGTAATTATTCTCGATTTCCTCGACTTCGTACCCCAGCATTTTCTTCCACTGCGGGTCGAAATAGCTATCTTTTGTGTTAACGTGCCAATCCCACAATCCCAAGGCGCTGCCTTCCATCGCCAGCTGCAATCGCTCATTGCTCACCTGCAAAGCTTCCGAGGCTCGTTTGCGCTCAATTCCCAAGGCGACTTGGCTGGCGATCGACTCTAAGGTATCGAGTATATTTGCCTTGAGAGAGGTGCGGGCAAAGATGGCCATGACGCCGACTACCCGGTCTTCGACAATTAACGGATAACCTGCAAAGGCTTCCATTCCTTCTTGCCGCGCCCACTCCGGGTTGCTAATCCTGGGATCGTTGTGCAGGTCATTCGTCATGTAGGGCTTCTTTTCGGCAGCAATTAAACCAATCTTGAAGCTGCCCACGGGTATGCGAGCGTGACCGCCGTCGATGTGGGTGTAGATTCCGGCAGAAGCTTGCAATTGCAGTATGTTTGGATTTAATTCGATCGTCCAAATGCGGGCAAAGGCAGCATTCAGGTGTTCTACCAATGCCTCGCAGCAACGACGCAGCATCGCTCCCAAGTCGCCCGCCCCCGTTAGCGCCAAGCCGATATCAGACCTTAATGCCGACTGTTTGGCTCTTTCGGCTAATTCTTGTTCTACCCGCTTTCTCTCGGTGATGTCAGTGGCTGTGCCGAGAATCTGCTTGACTTTGCCGTCGGGAGTTCTGGCAAAGGGGGTTTCCCGACCCATGAAAGTCCGCCATTCTCCTTTGGCATCCCTGACTCGATATTCTATTTCGAGGATGTCTCCATCAGAAGCAGTCTCCCACTGCTTTACGTACTTTGAGAATACCGCCCAGTCTTCGGGGTGAATAATATTTGGCAAAAGCGCCTCACCCATGATTTTAATTTCTTCTGGGGTATAGCCCAGCACAGCGGCAAGTTCGCGATTTGTATAAATGTTGCGCTGTTCGATCCGATCGTAAATGTACCAAAGATTGGGGGTAGCTTCGGCTATTCGTTGAATAAAACGCTGGCTCTCCCGCAGGGCTTCTTCTGCTTGCTTGCGTTCGGTGATGTCGCGGATAATACAAAGTCGCTCGCCTCCTTCCAGCAGGGTGACGGTGACTTCTTGAGGAAATGTTGTGCCATCTCTTCGCAGACCTCTTGCTTCTGTGCGACAGCAACCTTGTTGCAAAAAGCTGGGATATATTTCTTTGGTAAATCTTTGCAGTTCGGCTTCGTCGTAGAGTACTTGCCAGCTTTTTCCCAATAGTTCTTCGGTTCTGTCGTAGCCGAAGATTTTGAGCTGAGCGTCGTTTAAATAGATATACTCTCCGTTAGAGTTGAGGATGGCGATGCCATCGCTGGCAGCTGCGATCGCCGCTGCTTGCTGTTTGAGGGCTGCTTCTGCCCGTTTGCGATCGCTGATGTCTAAGAATACGGCAATCAGGCGATCGAGCGATCCGGCTTCGTTTTTAATGCAGCTTACCGAAACTCTGGTGTAAACTATATTGCCATCTTTGCGAAGCAAGCGTGTGTCTAAAACGCAGTCATCGATCTCTCCTGTCAAGACTTTCAATAACTGTTGCCAGTTAGCGTCTCTGTCCAAGGGATGAATCAATTCCAGCCAACTATGACGCAA
>NZ_JACJUP010000334.1:0-5877 GCF_014748295.1 Planktothrix sp. FACHB-1355
TGTCAGCTACAAAGCGACGATTTTTCATAGAAACCCGGTTTCTTTGCGTAACAGAAACTGCAACAACGTCGCGCTCAGGCTGGTTCATGAGTAGCGTTTGTCGCTTTACGGCGGAAGAATTAATATTTTCCCTTTTCCCTCTCCCTCTGGGTCTTATTTTTGACTTTTGACTTTTGACTTTTGACTTTTAGAAAGAGACTGGACAGATTGGGGGTTTTAATAGTACGAATGTTCTAAGAGGAAAAGTTATGAGTTATGAAATTAAAACTCATAACTCATAACTTCTAACTTCTAACTCTGTCCCTAGCGTATTATGGAAACTCTCACAGAAGCTCAAAAGGAACTGTACGACTGGCTGGTGGAGTACATTCGCCAGCATCAATATGCTCCTTCGATTCGACAAATGATGCTGGCGATGAACCTGAAGTCGCCCGCACCGGTACAAAGTCGTCTGGAACATTTGCGAAAAAAAGGATACATTGAATGGTCTGATGGAAAAGCCCGCACGATTAAGATACTGCAACAGCGCTCGGAAGGTGTGCCGATTTTGGGTACGATCGCAGCTGGCGGTTTGGTGGAACCGTTCACCGATGCAGTAGAAAGACTGGATATTTCCACTGTGTTATTGCCAGACAAAACTTTTGCACTGCGGGTAGTCGGCGACAGCATGATCGAAGAGCTGATTGCAGAAGGGGATGTGGTGATGATGCGACCGATATCAGATCCAAATCTGGTCAAAAACGGCACAATTGTAGCGGCAAGGGTGGAAGGAAAGGGCACTACCCTGAAACGCTTCTACAAGAGGGGCGATCGCATCACCCTTAAACCTGCCAATCCCAAATACACACCAATTGAAGCTCTAGCCGATCAAGTGCAAGTACAAGGCGTATTGGTTGGTGTCTGGCGCGGTTACGATCCACCCGCCAAATCATCAAGCAGGCGAAGATAGGTATCTCTCCGGACAGATGTTCTTTCTTGTGGGAAGATAACACAAAGTCTACAAGTTTTGTGTAATCGCTCGTGAAATCAACTCTTTCTTTTCTACAAGTTTTTGGGAGCCGCAAGATGGCGGCTCTTTTATTATTGGGATTTTCGGCAGGAATGCCCTTGTTCATGACAGGCACTACTCTGCAACCCTGGATGAAGGAACAAGGCGTAGATCTCAGTACCATTGGGTTCTTTAGTTTGGTGGGTTTGCCCTACTCGTTGAAGTTTCTGTGGTCGCCTTTACTCGATCGATTTGTGCCCCCATTTTTGGGAAGGCGTCGCGGCTGGATGTTTTTAACGCAATTGCTTCTAGTGTTGGCGATCGCAACTCTAGCTATCCAAAAACCGGCCCAAGCTCTACAATTCGTAGCTCTCAACGCTGTATTGATTGCTTTCTTCAGCGCTACGCAAGATATCGCTATTGACGCATATCGCACCGACGTTCTGGAAAAACTAGAACTCGGAGCTGGTGTAGGAGTTTACGTTTTAGGTTATCGCATTGCGCTGCTAGTCACAGGTTCGCTGGCATTTATCCTTGCCGATCGTCTGCCTTGGCCTGTAGTTTATTTATTGATGGCTGCTTTTATGACGATCGGTTTGGCTGCCTCGATTTTCGCACCAGAACCCGTCTCGGACAACATACGACCGCCATCATTAGAAGAAGCAGTCATATTGCCATTTTTAGAATTTTTCCAGCGTAACGGTTGGTTGCAAGGTGCATTAATTCTGTTATTCATAGTTTTCTACAAATTCGGGGATTCTTTACTTAGTAATATGTCCAGGCTGTTTTTGCTCGATGTTGGCTTTACCAAAACCGACATTGGCGCAATACAGGGTGGTATGGGTTTGGTGGCGACAATTGTGGGAACTCTAGCAGGTGGCGCAATTCTCAGCAAAATCGGAATTAATCGATCGCTTTGGCTATTCGGTGGCTTGCAAGCATTAAGTAACTTGGGTTATTTTGCCATATCCCAGCTAGGCCAAAATTATCAGATGTTGGTGCTGACTATTAATATCGAAAACTTCTGTGGGGGATTGGGAACAGCAGCTTTTCTGGGCTTTTTGACCACTCTTTGCAACCAGCGCTTTTCTGCTACTCAGTATGCTTTGCTTTCTAGCTTTATGGCTTTCAGTCGCGATATCTTGGTAGCACCAGCCGGTTCGATCGCACAAAGCACTGGTTGGTCTGTATTTTTCCTCATCACCATTGCTGCGGCTTTACCAGGTTTACTGTTGCTGCCGGTGTTTGCGCCCTGGAATTCTGAGCCTGTAGCGATGCCAAGACCCGGACTGGATGATAAGCCCGATTTTGATGCTTAGCTGTAAACTGAAAGAAAGAGCGTTACAATTCTTGAAAAATCTCTCGGCAATTCACCTTTAGCTAGGTTTATCCAATCCCAAACATGGCTTTCTTCCGTGCATACGTGACTCCGTTTTTGATTCTGCTGGTATTTTTAGTGGCTTTGGTCGCCGTCAGCGCTCGGATCTTTTTGCCCTCCGATATGGCTGCACCGGCACCGATTGAGGAGGTGGGTGCTGCTGATACATTGGGGTGGGCAATGCCCACCCTACAGGCTGAGTTATAAATGCTGCTGCTCCCAGACTATCAGCTTTATGTTGGGTCAAGTTTGGATCGATCTGTGCTGGTAAAGTTTATGCAGCAAACTTACCAGGAGCTTTTTCCAGGTGGCAATATTTCCCATTTGGCTGATACTGTCGATCGATATTTTTCCAAAGATACGCCGCTTTGGTTAGTGGAATTTTTAGATAAGGGGGAAGACGATCCCGATCGACTTCCCAGCAATAAAAATTCTTTCTTACCTTCCCCCCGTGACGGGGGGATTGAGGGGGGTAAGGAGAAGCGAGGATACTCGCATCGGGTAGCTTGCTTGTGGATGGGTAATGCGATCGATCAGGTGTCTGGCGATCGTCATGCCCATATTTTTTTGCTTTACGTACTGCCAGAACATCGCCGTCAGGGTATCGCTACAGCTCTGATAGGGCTGGGTGAGGAGTGGGCCAAAGCAAGGGGCGATCGCCAAATTGGTCTTCAGGTATTTCTTGTCAACCAACCTGCTGTGAATTTATACAGCAAGTTGGGCTTCCAAACACACTCCCTTTGGATGGTTAAACCTATCAAAAAGATGCTGAGAACCCCCGCGTTTCAACCGGGGGATGAAAGCTAGGACAAAGCTTTAGCCCGTTGTGTGTCCGGGTTACTTTCCCTTTTGCCCTTCAATGTATTTTTTCACGATCTCGGTTGAAACCTGTTCAGTGGTGGCAACGAAGTAACTTGGGCTCCACAAGCTTGGCAGTTTTTTAAGATGAGGAAATTCGTCTCTAAGTAGCTTAGAAGCCCGTCCTTTGACCAATCGCGCAATTTCAGCAGCTGATTCGTTGGTAGGGGCATTGATGAAGAAGTGAACACGATACCGGCATGATTTCCAGTGCAATTAACTTCCAGTTGTGTTCTTCAACCAAACCGAAAATTATTTGCGGCAATCTAGCTGCTACATCGTTTGGGAACAAACACGAAATGATAGTTGATTGACGAAACAGATCCTTCAGTTCGCCTGTACTCATAATCTTTGGGAGAAAGTTTAGTCATGCCTAATATATTGTTGCTGATTATTGTTTGATAACATATAATAACAACAAAAGGTAAAACGATGTTTGGTTGTCAGCAAGTTTTAATCAAGCCAGATAGAGATCTAAAAGCGGTTCTTGAGTTCATTTGTGGAGAGTCCAACAAACTGCACAATTGCGCGATTTACTATGCTCGTCAGATGTATTTCAAGGCTGACAAGTACGTTAAGCCGTTCGACTTGAACAATGAGCTTAAACGGAATCCGCACTACAGCGCGTTATGCGCTCAGGCTGCACAGCAAGTCTGTGGTGCGGTTGGAGAATCAGTTAAATCCTTCCAGGGGTTGTTAAAACTGTTCAATGAGGGTGGATTAGCCAATCGTCCGAAGTTCCCTAACTACCGAACAAAAAACGGATTGCACCTGATTGCATACCCGAAACAGGCACTCGGTAAAAAGCTGGTTGATGGGCAAATTGCGATCCCATTGGGGCGGAGGGTTCAAACATGGTTTGGAATAAAGAATTTTTTGCTGACAATGCCGTCAAACCTTGAGTATTCCGATATTCGAGAGCTGAGAATCCTTCCCCGTAATGGGTGTTTTTATGCTGAGTTTGTCTACAAGGTTGACGCTGTTGACGCTCTTCTAGACCCATTGAAAGCATTAGGAATTGATTCTGGCTTGAATAACTGGCTAACCTGTGTGAGCAATGTCGGTACTAGCTTCATTGTGGATGGTTTGCACCTTAAAAGCTTGAATCGCTGGTACAACAAGCAGATTTCAACACTTAAAGATGGAAAGCCTCCAGGGTTTTGGAGCAATCGATTAGCTGCAATCACCGAGAAGCGTAATCGCCTCCTTCGTGATGCAGTGAATAAAGCCGCTCGGCAAGTAATTGAACACTGCGATAAGAACGGTATTGGTACAGTCGTTTTCGGTTGGAACAAAGGGCAGAAAGACTCTGCCAACATGGGAGCCAAGACGAATCAGAAATTTGTTCAAATTCCTACCGCACGTCTCAAAGACCGAATTAAGCAATTGTGCGAACACTACGGCATTCAATTTGTCGAAACTGAAGAATCGTACACTTCAAAAGCTTCATTCGTGGACAGAGACGAGCTACCTACGTTCGGTGAAAAACCTGAAGGGTGGCAAGCCGCTGGAAAGCGAATCAAAAGAGGTTTGTACCGCACTGCTCAGAACTGGTACATCAACGCAGATTGTAATGGCGCTGCCAACATTCTGCGTAAAGTAAGCATGACGTTGGGTTTAGACCTTAACGGAGTGTCTAGGGGCGCTTTGACTCGTCCCACCCGAATTTCATTTTGGGTGACAGCTAAAAAGACCCTTATAGGGACGGGTTTACCCTCCCTCGTAGCATCTGCTTAGAATCCCCGGTCTTTCAAGCCGGGGAGAAGTCAACTTATAGTTCATATAGCTAGGGCGTCGGGCGTCGGGCGTTGGGGAAGAAGTAGCTATAATCAAAGGTTTCAGGAATCAAGAACGTCCTAACATGAGCAGTTGCTATATTTCACAGTCGATCGCTAATGGCTAATTGTTCGTGGCGATTAACTATTAGCCATTCTCTGTAAACTATGAACTATCAACTACGACACCGACAACAGCCTTACCTTTTTTTGCCACGTCCAAAGCCTTTAGATGATTTCTTAAGTTTGCTCTTGGAACCTTTTGATTTAGGGGTGAAGATTTCATCAACAGGCTTTGGTTCTTTTTCTGTCTCAGACTTCGGCTGAACTTTTTCCTCAACAGAACCAGTCCAAACAAATTGTCTGCCGCAGTCTTTGCAAAGGTACTTTTGTTTGTCCTTTTGACGGCCATTTTTGCGAACATCAGTAGAGTTACATTTCGGACAAGTAACTGTAAGGTTCTCACTTTCCGATGCTTCGCTCTCCGATCTCGGTAATGTTTCTACTTCAGAAACTACCAATTCTTCCCTATCATTTGTGGCTGTTTGATTTAACTCTTCTCCTTGTTCTTCTTGTCCAGCTAAATCTTCTCTTTCAACAACAGGTACGGCATCTTGAATTTCTGCTGCTGCCGTATCCGCTGCGGTGATGGCTGCCTCATTTTCCACAGGTGCAGTAGCTAAGCTTAAATCTGCTTGCTGAGTTTCTGAGGCAGAGACATCCTCAGTTTCAACAACTGTTGTGTCAGTTTGACTTAAATCTACCGGTTGAGTTTCTGGCGCAACTAAATCTTCCGTTTCGACAACTATTGTTTCGATTTGACTTAAGTCTATTGACTGAGTTTCTGGGGGAGAGACATCCTCAGTTTCGACAACTAT
>NZ_JACJUP010000335.1:0-5915 GCF_014748295.1 Planktothrix sp. FACHB-1355
GCGATCGGTTTATAAAAAAATACTGAGAAAAAATGAAAAAAAATTTATCCGATATGGCAGAATTTGCTCAAAAAGCAAAATTACCCTTCCTGGGGGTAAAATCAGAAACTATTTCGTCAGAAGATGACTTATTCATAGAAGTAGTTCCCACAGGCGACTTACTCGGTTGCCTAGATTGCCCAACTATCAACGAAATTAACACTAACGGAATGTTGGTTGTGGTAGGTTGGATCGGGAGCAAAAACTCCCCCATTCAATCCCTCAGCTTGTCCAGAGACGGCTTACCAGAAGAGCCGATATCCTACGGTTTGCCTCGTCCTGACGTAGCACAAGTATTCCCCGACTTGCCAAACGCAGCGTTATCTGGATTTCGGTGGAATATCTTTTTAGGGCCGAACTACTCCGGAAATATTATCATCACAATTTGGGCAGTCCTCGAAAATGGCGAAAAGATTTGTTGTTTTACTCGCCGCATTAGAGTGCAGCCCTCTCCATCAGAGCAAGTTAAACGCTTCAACCCAATTCTTTTTATTTACGGTGCCGCACGCAAAGCAATCGCAGCATACCAACACGGACGCTTATCGCCTTCTCCATTTGAGTGGGTTCGCAAACTGCGGATTTACTATCAACAACAGAAAAACGATCGCCAAATCGCTCTCGAAAGTTTCAACGTAACTCATCCTTGGCAACTGCAAGACCCCTATCAAAGATGGCTAGAAACAAACCGTCTCACCCCAAAGCTTTTAGCACGCATGGCAGAAGATGCTCAAAAGCTAAAAAACAGCGGCCCGAAAATCAGCATTGTTGTTCCCGTTTATAACACGTCGGAAGCATTTCTCAGGGAGATGATTAATTCCGTCACCGAGCAAATTTATCCCAATTGGGAACTTTGCTTAGCTGACGATGCTTCCACCAAGCCTCACGTCAAAGAAGTTTTGACAGAAGTACAAGCATCGGACTCCCGCATAAAAGTAACTTTTAGACAACAAAACGGACACATCGTAGCAGCGACAAACTCTGCCTTGGATTTAGCTACAGGTGAATACGTTGGCTTCTTAGATCACGACGATCTCTTATCGCCGGACGCCCTACTGCACGTTGCCGAATGTATTAGCAACAATCCCGATGTCGATTGGATTTACACAGACGAAGACAAAATCGATGAAACTGGACGCAGGTACGATCCCCAACTGAAGGGTGCCTGGAGTCCAGAAATGATGCTCACCCACAATTTTACCCAGCACTTTACTGTCATCCGCAAAACAATAGTCGAGCGAGCCGGTCGGATGCGAAAAGGTTTTGAAGGAGCTCAAGACCTGGATTTATTTTTACGAGTCACCGAACACACAAATATAGATAAAGTTAAACACATTTCCAAAGTTTGCTATCACTGGAGATCCCATTCCGAAAGTACAGCTTCCCACGGCACGCAAAAACGCTACGTATTCGATAGTGCCTATCGCGGCATATCAGATACAATTCAACGTCGCGGTCTCAAAGCCCAACCATTTTTGCCTGCCCTTGCAGAAAAGCACGGCTTATGTTTGTATCAATTGAAGTGGGACGCCAGCTTGCTAGCGGAAAATCCCGTAACTATTGCCATTCCCACCAGAGACAAAGTTGAACTGCTAGAAAAATGCGTAGCTAGTTTAGAAAGAACTGTTGATAAGCGTTACGTAAAGCTACTCATCATAGATGATGACTCCCAGGAGAAGAAAACTCACGACTATCTCAAAAAATTAGTACAAAATCAAGTCCTACAATGCCGAGTCATTCACTCAGGACGAACTAAGGAACCTTTCAATTACGCAAGGTTAATGAACCTCGCTGCTAAATACGTCGATACGCCCTATATGCTTCATCTCAACAACGATATAGAAGCGATCGCCCCAGGCTGGTTAGAGGACATGGTAGGCTGGATGTCAATAGATGATGTGGCCATAGTAGGTGCTAAACTTTTATATCCCGATCGCACTATTCAACACGCAGGTGTAGTCATTGGGCCCCATAATGGACTCGCCGATCATCTATTCCATAATCTACACACAGAAGAAATAGGTTATATTGTTTTACCCCATGCCGCACGCAATCTATCGGCAGTCACCGGTGCTTGTCTTTTAACGCCAACCGCTTTATACAGAGAATTAGGTGGCTTTGACGAACAAAACTTCGCAGTACAATACAACGACGTAGACTACTGTTTGCGCGTTATTCAATCTGGCAAACGAGTTGTTTTTACACCTCAAGCAACTCTCATCCACGTTACCAGCGCTTCCAGAGGCAAAGATTACGATTACCGAGAACATTTAAATTTTCTCAGCAGATATCCGAATTTTCGAGACCCCTACTTCAACGAAAATTTAGATATAGAATCCATGTGGATGGCAGTAAATCCAGCCAAATACTGTCATACAGAACGAGTGGGTAAATTAAAAGTACTGGTAATTACCCACAATTTAAATTTGGAAGGAGCGCCTTTAATTATTTACAACTATGCGCGTCACTTTGCTACAGCGGGCGAGTATCAGGTCAACGTCATATCTTCAGAAGATGGCGTTTTGCGAGATTTTTATGAAGAATTAAACATCCCTGTAAAAATCGTTTCCAACCAAGTACCACTGAGCGACGAATCGGTAGAAGAATTTCGCAATCGGTTAAGAAAATTAGGAGATCGCCTCGATCTATCTTCCTTCGATATAGTCGTAGCCAACACCTTACTAACTTTCTGGGGTGTGGAAATGGCACGGTTATTCGGATTGCCAAGTATTTGGAATATTCACGAAAGCATCAGTATCGAACAAAGCATCAAGCACTGTTTTGGAGAAGGCTCAGAAGAGTCTATGCGACAATTGCTGAAAGATTGTTTTGTCAATGCTAATAAAGTTGTTTTCCAAGCTGAAGCGACCTGTAACTTGTTTCAGAGGTTGAATGCTAAAGATAATTTCCGCACCTTTCCCGGTGCAGTTCCTATAGACAAAATCAACCAATTCCGCCGCTCTCATAATAAATCTGACCTACGCGCTAAATATGGTATTAATCCAGACGATCTCGTTCTCACGATGGTGGGAACTATTTGCGAACGGAAGGGACAGCATATTTTAGTAGAAGCGATCAAAGAACTGCTAACTCGCTACCCCGAACGGAATGCAGGCTTATCTTTCGTTATAGTTGGCGGTAACGTGCCCAGTTACCTCAACTTCGTACAGCATCAAATCAAAGCATTAGAACTGACAAATGTCTATATTTTTGACAAAACTAAAGATATCTTTGACTTTTTTGCTCTGAGCGATGTTTTTGTATTCTCAAGTTTTGAAGAGTCGTTCCCTAGAGTAATTTTAGAAGCAATGGCATTTCAACTCAAAATTGTCAGCACCAACGTTTTTGGTATTCCGGAAATGGTTAGTGATGGACATGAAGCATACTTAGTGCCATCTGGCAACCCGAAAGCTTTAGCTGATGCAATTGAGGAATGCTTGAAAAATCCAGAAAAATCGGCGCGTATGGCTAGCAATGCTTATGCTAAAGTTTGTAGAATGTTCGATGAAAAAGACCTGCTCGAAAAGCATCTTTTACTGACTAAACAAGTAGCCCTAGAGGAAACCAATTGATTTAATTTGATATGAAAATAGACAGCAAAGAACGAAAACCTGACTTCTTGATTATAGGAGCCCAAAGGGGTGGAACTACCTCTATGTACGGTTATATAAATTCTCATCCCCAGGTTGTCCCAGCCCAAAGAAAAGAAGTACATTTCTTTGACTTTAACTTTCATAAAGGTGCTGATTGGTATCGAGATCAATTTGCCAGATTTGCTAAATCTGTTGACCGGGAAACGGTACAACAAGATGTTGCAAAAGTAGAAAATAATTTTCTTATTGGGTTTATCACCGGTGAAGCTAGTCCTTATTACCTTTTTCATCCTTTGGTTCCCCAGCGCGTTTACAATTTATTTCCCCAAATCAAGCTAATTGTGCTGTTGAGAAATCCGGTTGCTAGAGCAATTTCTCATTACTATCATGAGGTAAAGTTAGGATTCGAGAATCTGTCCCTAGAGGATGCGATCGCAGAAGAAGAATTTCGGCTCAAAGGCGAACTCGAAAAAATATTAAGCCGGGAAACTTACTACAGCTTCAATCATCAGCATTATACCTACCTTTCCAGAGGTATTTATATCGAGCAGATCGCAAATTGGATGTCCTTTTTTCCTAAAGAACAATTTTTGATCCTCAAAAGCGAGGATTTTTACAACGATCCGCAAGCCATTTTACATCAAGTATTTGATTTTCTACGTTTGCGTCCTCACAAGCTTGATAAATATGACAAATGGAATACTGCCGATTATGACATAGAAGATGTTAGCGAAGCAACACACCATCAACTAAAACAATATTTTCAGCCTTATAACCGCAAATTATCAGAGTATTTGGGGAGAGATTTTGATTGGGAATAAAGATAAGTCCAGCCATAAGTGGATTCATCCAAATGGCGTAAAGTTTTTAATTATCGCTCTGTTAGTTCTGGGCGTATTTTTTCGCTTCGTAAATTTGGATAAAAAAGTATACTGGGGAGATGAAGTTTTTACGTCATTGCGGATTGCCGGTTACACGTTGACAGAAGCAACACAGGAATTATTCAATAACAAACCAAAAACTCTCGCAGAGTTACACCAGTATCAGCAACCTCGTCCCGACAAAGGTATAACCGATACTATTAAATCTTTGGCAGCGGAAGACTCCCAACATCCGCCATTATATTATATAATCGCCCATTATTGGGAAAAGTTATTTGGTTCTGAATTGGCAGTGAAAAGAAGTTTACCTGCCCTCATTAGTTTGTTAGCTTTCCCTGGCATTTATTTTTTATGTTGGGAATTATTTAACTCACCGATGGTAGGCTGGGTAGCAGTAACAATTGTCGCAGTTTCCCCGTTCCACGTACTTTACGCACAAGAAGTACGGGAGTATAGCTTGTGGACAGTTACTATATTGTTATCCAGTTGGTTATTGCTGCGAGCTATGCGCCTTAACACAAAATTTAGCTGGATAATCTATGCAGCTAGTTTACCATTATTATTGTATACTTACTTATTCTCGATATTAATTGCGATCGGACAAGCAATTTATGTATTTGTAAGCGAAGGATGGCGCTGGCACAAGAAACAAATAGCATTTTTGTTCGCATCCAGCTTTGGGTTGCTAACATTTACGCCTTGGTTGTGGATTGTTGTTAATAGTTTGTCTAGTATTCAAAGTACAACCAGTCAGTTTGCAGAAAAAGTAGACCTGCGGTCTTTGCTGCAAATTTGGAGCTTTAACCTTAGCCGCGTTTTTATAGATTTAGATAGTCAGGGTAAAGTTGTAAATTTTGGCAATCCAATTGCAGTGGTTATCCGAGTAGCTGTTATATTAAGCATCGCTATTTTGGTAGGATACTCGATTTATTTTATTTGCGATCGCACTCCCAAAAGAGTATGGTTATTTATCTTAACTTTAATGGGCGTGACAGGGCTTGCCCTCATACTCCCCGATTTAATTGTAGGTGGTATCCGCTCTGGCGTTCCTCGTTATCTCGTACCCTGTTATTTGGGCATTCAACTAGCAGTCGCTTATACTATTTTTATGATGTGTTACGCAGAAATTTTCCCGCACACCTCTTATGGTAACACCGGGTTCGATAGCGGGGGGATTTTCAGTTTAGGAATCAACAGCAAAAAATTTTCTCATCTGTGGCGATCGATCGCCCTGGCGATGCTATCAGTAGGTGTTTTATCATGTACTATTAGTTCTCAAGCCGAATCTTGGTGGAACAAATATGGCAGCTATTACAATCCTGAAGTAGCTAGGATTATTAACCAGCACAAAAGCCCCCTTGTCATCAGTAGCGGTTATGTGCCCAGAGTCTTATCTCTTAGCTAT
>NZ_JACJUP010000336.1:0-5831 GCF_014748295.1 Planktothrix sp. FACHB-1355
TAATTCCGCAACTGGGAAATTACAGCCAGATTCGAGGTGAAGTGCCTTACGGTTTGGATAAAAGCAGTCGTGTGGATTTTTTGTTGACGGGAACTGATTTGGAACGACCTATATATTTGGAAGTAAAAAATACTACTTGGGCAAAAGAGAGACTGGCGCTATTTCCCGATACGGAAACGACGCGGGGACAGAAGCACTTGCGAGAACTGATGCGGCTACTACCCGAAGCGCGAGCGGTGATGCTCTATTTTATCAATCGCGGTGACTGCACTCACTTTGCGCCTGGAGATTCTGCCGACACTGTTTATGGCAAACTGTTAAGAGAAGCAGTGGCACGAGGAGTGGAAGTTTTGCCCTGTCGTTTTGAAACTAAGCCGGATGGTATTCGTTATTTGGGGTTGGCAGATTTTCTTCCTTCTATGCCACTATTAAAGATTAATACATAGTTCAAGGCAAAGTTTGAAATTTAGGGATTTAATATGCTTCTTACTTCAATGAAATGGTGGAAATGCGAAGGAATGTTACAAAAAGGCAATTTGACCGTTAAGAGCGATTTAACCATCCTCAACCAAGTTCTCCAATGGTTTGACAGATTCTGCTTCCAGAATAAGTCTAAGCTTGCCTGGTTGGGCAAAGAATATGATGGCATCAAATTAGCTTTTGACGAAGGATTTACTAACGCCGTTCGCCACGCGCACAAGAATTTGCCGCCAGAAACGCCGATCGACATTGAGCTGAGTATATGGGAAGATCGCCTGGAAATCCGCATTTGGGATAAAGGTAAACCGTTTAATCCGGATACGTTACCGGAGCCGGAACCGGGTAAACTACAAGAAGGCGGCTATGGTTGGTTTTTGATGCGACGCCTTACCGATCGGGTGAGTTATGAAAGATGTGCGGATAGCCGGAATTGCCTAATCCTGATCAAACAAAAGGATTAGGATAGCATTTTAAAGGTGCAAGGCTACAGAAAATGAAAAATTTGTTTATCGTTTTTGAAGGCATCGATGGCTCTGGCACTTCGACCCAAGCTGCTCTGCTGAAGGATTATTTTACAGCTAAAGGTCGAGGGGCGGTGTTAACTTGCGAGCCGTCGAATGGGCCGATCGGCAATTTGATTCGGCAGGCCATGAAGAAAAGGGTATTGTTTGTTAACGATACCCAGAAGTTTGACGAACAAATGGCTTATTTATTTGCAGCCGATCGCCACGATCACCTATACAATGAAGTGGACGGGGTGTATAAGTTACTTAAGGATAATTTAACAGTTATCGGTACTAGATATTATTTTTCTTCTTTAGCATATAATTGGCATACGCCAGAGGATAGGGAATTTATCAGCAGGTTAAATCAAAAATTTCCCAATCCGGATTTAGTAGTGTATATTGATATACCCGCCGAGTTGGGGGTGACGAGGATCGGAGATCGATCGGTCAAAGAAATATACGAAAATCAAGAAAAACTCGCTAAAGTGAGAAAGAATTATCAAGAGATATTTAGCAACTATGATGGTTTAGTATTCCAAGTTGATGGCACCCAGGATAAAGAGACTGTTCGAGAAAAAATAGTAACGTTCATTGAGGAAAATTTTGATTAGAATTTGGAGTTGTTAGAAGTTACCGTTTTCTGAGACAATCATAAATGCTCATTAGTGCTGCAAACACTCTGAGCGCAGTCAACAAATTGTAAAAGTCTAATGGATCGATTTCGAGTAGAAGTTATTGCCAAAACACCAAATCCTCAGCAGGTAGTCTATGCCGCTCTCCACCAAGATTATACAGAGGCTTTTGTGTTTGACGAGCGCGACTCGTGGCCTTCAGAGTCAAGCTGCGGTGAGATTATTGTCAAGCGCCTTTTAGCGGGTGAAAGGGGACATTATGGCCCATTAGAGCATCCCCAGATTGTGTTTAATTGCGGTTATTTTCCTCATAGCGTAATGCAGCAAGCGCGGACTCATCGTGTTGGGGTATCCTTTGATGTGCAGTCATTTCGGTATACAGGCAATCAATTTATTGATGTAGCAGAAGGCAAGAAAGATATAGAAGAAGTTTTCTATCTTCGTCCAGTGGGTGATTACACTGACCGTCAAGGTAAAAAATACTATTATTCATTAGAGCAACGGCAAGCAGATTTAAAATGGTGCATCGAAGCAGCAAGGCGATACAAAGCTGATGTTGAGGCAGGGATGTCTGAGGAACACGCCAGAGGTAAGTTACCTTTTGATTACCGCCAGCATTTTGTGGTCAGCTTTAATTTAAGGTCTTTTCTGCATTTTTGCGACTTGAGAAATAAGAAAAATGCACAATTGGAAATTCAAAAACTATGCGAACTGATGTGGCCACACTTTCAAGATTGGGTGCCAGCAATTGCAGAGTGGTACGAAATTAATCGCCTTGGTAAAGCCAGGTTAGCACCTTGAAGATACCAATGAAATTAGGAATAATAGTAATAACTCAAGCTGTTAGTTATTAATTTTGAGGTTGTTTTCCAGCTGTAGGGTGCGTCAGATAGCAGCATTTTGGGAAAAATAATTAATCTTATCGCTCTGACGCATCCTACTCAATTTAACTCAAACGTCGTTTATTTAAAAATCAAACTCTAGCGAGAGTTACCACCTCTGCTTGATCCTGATATTTACCCTGACGAGTATCATAACTAATCGCGCATGGTTCTCCTGCCAAAAATAGCAATTGCACCACACCTTCATTAGCATAAATTCGGCAATCAGCACTGGAGGAGTTAGAAAATTCCAAAGTCAAATGACCCCGCCATGCTGCTTCAGCCGGAGTTAAATTTGCGATAATTCCACAACGTGCGTAAGTACTTTTTCCTATGCAAATAACAGTAATATTTTCTGGAACTTCTAGCTTTTCTAAGGCAACTCCAAGACCATAGGAATGTGCAGGTAAAATAAAGTAACTACCGCTGGCATCTGTGTGAAGTTGCGTTCGCTCTAGATTTTGAGAATTAAAGTTTTTTGGATCGACTACTGTGCCAGGAATATGGCGAAAAATGCGAAATTCTACAGGAGAGAGACGTATGTCGTAGCCATAAGAAGAAAGACCGTAGCTGATGACAGGACGTAACGGTAAAGCTGAGTTTCCTTCTACTTCTCGGATTAATTTTGGCTCAAAGGGGGAAATCATTCCCTTTTGAGCCATTTCAGTAATCCAGATATCGTTCTTAATCACAGTTTGACAGGTAATTCCAATAGGGATATTAGCATACCGCAAACTGAGACATTTTTTAAGGTCTGTGGCTGCGGCGAATCTCGGTAACTTGATCTGCGAGTTCCAAAATCGCTTCTGGCATTTCCTGGCCGGTCAAAACGATATCTACGTGACTGGGGCGTCTTTCGATCGCAGCGAGTACCTCCGACTCTGAAATTAAGTCAAAATTAATCGCTAGGCTCAATTCATCCAGAACTACCAGAGAATACTTGCCTTCAAAGATAACTTTTTGGGTATATTGCCATAATTGATGGAGCGATCGCATCTCCCCATCGTCCAGATGTGGCGTATCGATACAGCGAGGCAAGTCGCAGCGAATCCAATCTAAATACTCTCCCAATCGCACCGGTCGTTCGTGTCCTTGATTGATTCCCCCTTTGAGAAATTGCACCACCAAAACGGGAGTTCCCTGTCCGGCAATTCTCAGCGCTTGCGCCATGACGCTGGTAAAAAAGGTGCGGTGAGAGGAGGTGAACACTTGCACCAATCCTTCCACTACGGGGAATAGGCGAGGGTCAGTATGAAGAGTTGGGGTTTCTAGCTGGGCTACCATAGGTCAACAATTGATGGGTAACAAAGCGCTTGACAGCATGGTTTAGTAGTGCTGCTGGGCGGTTTGCTTGACAATATCTAGTGTAATTTTAGATTAGTTTACTTAGTAAAACACTATATATATAGATACGTCAATAGCCAGATTTGACTCGGAACTTAGGCACTGTGGGTGTCGAAACGAGGTTTCTTGGCGGATGTTAACCAGTTAAACTGGTGATTTTGCCAAGAAATCGGGTTTGTTTGGGCTTCACAAGTTTGATGATAAGCTTGAGTTGATTTGAGATTCCACTTTCTAGGGGAGTAGGATGCTGTGAGACTGGTAATTTTAGGAGGTGCAGGTGCCGGTAAGGGAACTCAGGCACAACGACTCTCAAGTCATTTGAATGTCCCTGCGATCTCCACTGGTGATATACTGCGAGCAGGAATCGCCGCCCGGACAGAGTTGGGTATCAAGGCGCAACCTTTTGTGGAAAAGGGCGAGTTAGTACCCGACCCGACGATGATTGAGTTTATGCGTCTGCGGTTGCTGATGTTCGATGTCGCCAACGGTTGGGTACTTGATGGCTATCCCCGCACTGCTTTCCAAGCTGAGGAATTAGATTTTTTGTTGGATGAGATGGGACAGCGTTTGGATTGGGCAATTTGGCTGGATGTGCCAGAATCGGTGTTGATGAGTCGATCTCTGGACCGATCGCGCACCGACGATCTGCCCGACATTATTCAGCGTCGGATAGAATTATTCCAAGAGCGCACTGGCCTGATTCTCGATTATTACGCACGTCGTCAGAAACTTTTAAGCATTAATGGTCATCAACCGCCACAACAAGTGCAAGAGCAAATTTTGCAGCAATTAAATCATCTGTGTAAATAATAAAACCGGCCACCTCTAGAGTAGGTGTTACCGGGTTAAAACTATTTGTTTTGCTCAGAATTCAAAATCTGGCAGGTGAAACAAAAATATAATTTGTTTGGCACTATACCACCTGACAATATTTTAAATTCCTGATTAGCATTATTTTGCTACTAAAAACATTTCCGATCGCTTGGGCTTTTCTAAAGCACTACGAAGCCGGAATAGCATTTGGATCGGCAACATAATTTTATGGACAAAGAACTTATGGCAGGGATGCCAATAATAGTCAGTCAGGGATTGGCAAATTTATATTTTTGGCAGTAGAAGTAAACCTATTCCCAGAAATAGCTTACCTCTATACAGACTTGACGTAAGTCCTGACAATAAGATTTAAGTAGCTTTTCGCTATCCGATCGCGGACAAGCTAGGGGCGAGGACGGTTTATACGGAGTGATATTTGGAACATTATATTTAAATATTGTTTGGAAATTTAAATATAATTGTGAAGATCGCAACTAAAAAAATAATGATTAGACATCTCCAAAAGCTGTATCCTAATTAAGGATTTCAAGCAAACACAATGTCCTGGCACCGTCCTGATGGAAGACAATCAGATCAACTGCGTCCCATTAGATTTGAGCGCAATTTTACTCGCTTTGCACCGGGGTCTGTTCTTACCCATTGCGGCGATACTCAAGTTCTTTGTAATGTGACTGTTCAAGAAGGTGTCCCCAGATTTTTAGAGGGCACTGGCAAGGGATGGCTGACGGCTGAATATCGAATGCTACCGGGCGCTACTCCCCAACGTCAAGAACGAGAATTTCTGAAGTTATCCGGACGCACTCAGGAAATTCAGCGACTGATCGGTCGCAGTTTAAGAGCGGCTGTCGATTTGCACGCGCTGGGGGAACGCACTATTATTGTGGATGCCGATGCGATCCAGGCAGATGCGGGGACGCGCACTACCGCCATTACTGGAGGATTTGTCGCGTTGGCTGATGCTGTGGAAAAGTTGATGCAGCAGGGTAAGCTGGCTGTATCTCCGATTCGTCAGCAAGTGGCCGCTATTTCCGTAGGACTGTTGCAAGGTGAGCCTTTTTTGGATTTAAACTATCCGGAAGATGTCGCCGCCGAGGTAGATTTTAACATTGTTATGGATGAAAATCTCGGCATCATCGAAATTCAAGGAACCGCAG
>NZ_JACJUP010000337.1:0-5849 GCF_014748295.1 Planktothrix sp. FACHB-1355
CCGCTCGACCGAGCTACACAGATTTCTGGCGTAGCCTTTGACGCTTGTGTTTGGGAAATTTGGCCTTATCTTAGTGCAGGCGCTAGCATTTATTTTCCAGATGAAGAAACTAAGCGATCGCCCGAAAATATCCGAGATTATTTAGTAGCAAATGGAATAACAATTAGCTTTTTACCCACACCTTTAGCGGAAAAAGTTTTATTATTAGAATGGCCGCACGCAGTAGCTTTACGAATCTTACTCACAGGCGGAGACAAACTACATCACTATCCTATAGCTGAATATCCTTTTCAGCTAGTTAATAACTATGGGCCAACAGAAAATACTGTTGTGACAACCTCCGGGATAGTTCCTGTCAGCAAGCAACCCAATGTAGCGCCTGCAATCGGTCGTCCTATTGCCAACACAAAAGTTTATGTGCTGGATAAACATTTACAACCTGTACCTATTGGTATTCCTGGCGAATTATATATCGCTGGTGATGGACTGGCGCGAGGTTATTTAAACCGTACAGAATTAACAGAAACCCGGTTTCTTCAATTAACAGAAACCCGGTTTCTTCAAGAAACCGGGTTTCTATCAGAAGCACGCCTTTATCAAACAGGCGATTTAGTTCGCTATAGAACAGACGGTAACATCGAATTTTTAGGTCGCCTCGACGAGCAAATAAAAATTCGCGGCTATCGCATCGAATTGGGAGAAATAGAATCAGTACTCAGTCAGCATCCAGCCGTCCTACAAACAGTAGTAACCAACCGCGAATATGCAGGCGAAAATCGTTTAGTAGCTTATGTTGCGCTGAATCCAGAATACAGCAGCGAACAAGAACAAATTCAACAAAAGCAATTGCAAAATGAGCAAATTTCCCAATGGCAAATGCTCTACAACGAAACTTACGATCGATCTGTCACCGATCCAGATCCTACATTTAATATTGTCGGTTGGAATAGCAGTTACACCAATCAGCCAATCCCAGCCGAGCAAATGCAAGAGTGGGTGAATAACCAAGTCGCGCAAATCCTCGCGTTGCAACCCAGCCGCGTGTTAGAAATTGGCTGTGGAACGGGTTTATTACTATTCAGAATTGCACCTCACTGCCATAAATATTGTGGAACCGACTTTTCTTCTGCTTCGCTTGACTACATCCGACAGCATTTGCAAAACCAAGAATTACCTCAAGTAACGCTGCTTCAAAAAATGGCTACTGATTTTGAGGGAATAGAAGCCAAAAGTTTCGATGCGGTAATTCTCAATTCTGTTGTGCAATATTTCCCCAACATTGACTATCTTCTGCACGCGATAGAAGGCGCTATTGAGGCAACTGCTCCCGGTGGTGTTATCTTCATAGGAGATGTGCGTAGCCTGCCATTGCTGCAAGCTTTCCATGCGTCGGTGCAACTGCATCAAGCCGAGCCATCTCTCACCCGCGAACAGTTGCAGCAACGGGTAGAAATGCAAATATTTCAAGAAACTGAATTAGTCATCGAGCCAGCTTTTTTTATTGCATTAAAACAGCATTTCCCCCAAATTAATGACGTGCAGTTGCAGCCTATCCGAGGTCGTCATCACAACGAATTAACTCAGTTTCGTTATAATGCGATTCTTCATATTGGTGTTGAAAAAGATGGTGAAAGAACCCCACCCCAGCCCCGTGGCGGGGGGACTGAGGGTGGTTTTACAGACTGCTTAGACTGGGAGGAAAATAACTTAACCATCTCAACAGTGCGGCAGATATTGATTGATAATCAACCGGAAATTTTAGGCATCAGCAATGTGCCAAATGCGCGGGTAATGGCAGCAGTAAAAACGGTTGAATGGCTATTCAATACAGAAAAATTTGCGAGTGCAATCCAGATGCGAGAAGCTTTGCAAAAGCTCGATCGCATAGGAGTAGATCCGGAAGATTGGTATGTTCTAGATGTACCGTACAACATTGAGATTAGCTGGACAGATTCAAATAACGAAGGGCGCTACAACGTAGTGTTACAACGACAAGATGCAAGCAGCAAAAAATTAATTTTTCCACACAGCACTCAGTTACGTCCGTGGCAAACATACGCCAATAATCCCTTACAAGCTAAAGCCGCACGTAAATTAGTGCCGCAATTGCAGATGTATCTGGCAGAAAAGCTACCTGAATACATGATACCTTCGGCTTTTGTCGTGCTGGATTCTTTGCCTTTGACGCCGAATGGAAAAGTCGATCGCCGCGCTTTACCCGCACCCGATCCAATAAAACCAGAATTGGCAGCAGGTTATGTTGCACCTCGAACTCCCGTTGAGGAAATATTAGTGAAAATTTTTGCTGAAGTTCTGGGAGTTAAGCGAGTGAGTATTCACGAGAATTTCTTTGAATTGGGAGGACATTCTTTACTCGCGACTCAGCTTGTTTCCAGAGTGCGCGATGCTTTCAAGATAGAGTTGCCTTTGCGTAGCGTTTTTGAAACACCGACAATTGCAGAATTATCTAAAGTTGTTGAAGCTTTTAAAGATAGTAATGGTGAAAATAAAGCGCCTGCTTTGGTGCCAATTTCTCGTGAGAGTCGGCGGATGAAGTTATCTTCGCTGAACAAAGAAAGCAAATAGATCTCTCTTGGAGCATTTAATTAACGTATTAAACCCCAAAACAAGTTAACTATTTGCTTATCGCCATTAAATGTGATATAATATACGGCCAAATTATTATATTTGTGACAAAATGAAGGTATATATTCAAAATAACCGACGCTTTGTCACAATGTGGAGAGTTATATGGCTAATTCTAAAGCTGCACAAGTGCTGGAGCGACTGAAAAATCAAGGGGTTATCCGATCGAGGGATTTCCACGAGCAGGGAATTGAGCGAGAATACCTGCGCCGTCTGGAACAACGAGGGTTGCTAATGCGATCGGGCCGTGGTATTTATACTGTGACTGATGCCCAGCTGACAGAGAACCACAGTCTAGCTGAAGCTAGCAAGCGCGTGCCTCATGCTACTGTCTGTCTGCTCTCCGCACTCCGTTTCCACGAACTCACAACCCAAGCACCTTTTGAGGTTTGGCTGGCTATTGACAATAAAGCACGCACTCCAAAGGAGGATATTCTCCCCCTGCGTATTGTGTATATGTCTGACCCAGCTCTGAGCGCTGGCTTTGAAGAACATCAAATTGAAGGAGTGCCAGTACGAGTATATAGTCCTGCAAAAACAGTGGCAGACTGCTTCAAATATCGCAACAAAATCGGACTGGATGTTGCGATCGAAGCTCTACGTGACTGTTGGAAAAAACGCCGCAGCACAGCAGATGAAATTTGGCACTATGCCAAAATTTGCCGTGTTTCCAACGTTATGCGTCCCTATCTAGCATCGCTTGTATGAGCCAAAATCAGGCTACCAAAGTGGCAGTATCAGTACAGCAGAAATTGCGTAATCAAGCCACTCAACAAAAAGTAGCTCTTAATGCGCTTCAAACTCGTTATGCCAGAGAAAGGCTCTTATACCGACTGAGCAAATCAGCATATCGCGATCGATTTGTCCTCAAGGGTGCTACTCTTTTCTCTGCATGGCTTGACAAGCCGCATCGACCTACTCAAGACATTGATTTGCTTGGGCTGACAGATAATACTGTCGCTGATGTGGAGCAAGTATTTCGTGAAATATGTTGCTTGGAGGTTGAGGAAGATGGGCTGGAATTTAAGAAAGATACAGTTCGAGGTCAGCGGATAAAGGAAGGCGCAGCTTATGAGGGAGTGCGGATTCACTTAGATGCGTATTTTGCTGGAACCCGCTCCCGCTTTACTCTTCAAATCGATATTGGTTTTGAGGACAAGGTTACTCCAGAACCAGAGGTCATAGAACTTTCTACGATCTTGAATTTCCCAGCGCCCATACTGAAAACCTACCCTCGCGAAACTTTTGTTGCTGAAAAATTTGAAGCTATGGTGATGCTTGGTATGTTCAACAGTAGGCTAAAGGATTTCTACGATTTGTGGTTTCTTGCTCAAGAATTCGAGTTTGAAGGGGAATTACTTGGCCGAGCTATTAAAACAACTTTCACTTGGCGAAAAACACCAATACCGTTAGAAACCCCGACAGCCCTTAGTTCAGAATTTTATGAAGACTCCCAGAAACAAAAAGATTGGAAAGGCTTGTTAAATAAGTTGTCAGAAACAGAGAAAATAAAGAGCCTAAAAGAAGTTACAGATCTTTTAAAAAGCTTCCTCATGCCACCTACTATAGCTGTAGCGAAAGGAGAAACATTTGATAAACTCTGGATACCATCTGGAGCTTGGCAGAATCCTGAGCAAGCGAAGACCTCTAACCCTCCAAAACCTCACAAACGACTGTCATAGGGTTGAGAAAAAATAAATGTTGAGCAATTAGCACAAGTATTCATATTTCCGTATTTCTTGAATAAGCGATTTTTTTAACTAAGATGGAGCGGCAATAAATGTTAGTTTCTGTTATTACGCCTACAACTGGCAATCCTTTATTACAGCAAAACATTCAAAGTATACAAAATCAGGATTATAAAAATATCGAACATATAATCGTAATCGACGGCAAGGAAAGAGAGGATGATGCTTACAAGAGCATAAAAGAAATTGAACTTAAGAAACAAACTTATGTTGTAACTTGGCCTTATGCTACTGGAAAGGATAGATTTAACGGACACCGCATCTATGGGGCGAACTGTTATTTAGCGAATGGCGATTATCTGGTGTTTTTGGATGAGGACAACTGGGTGGATGAGAATCACATATCCTCATTAGTCGAGTTGGTAAGTAAGTGGCAATTAGATTGGGCTTACTCATTAAGAAAGATTGTCGATCGCCAAGGGAACTTCATTACTTACGATGATTGCGAAAGCCTTGGCAAATGGCCATCATTCTTGAGAGAACAAGATAATTTAGTTGATGTTAACTGCTATTTTCTCAAAAAACAAGTAGCAGTTAGCATTTCTCCTCTTTGGTATAGAAAAGCTAAAGAACCTGGAGTTCAAGATGTAGATAGAGCTATGTGCGCTAATCTCATAAAGTTATACCCTAATTTTGAAACTACAGGTTTTTATACTGTTAATTATCGAGTTGGCTCGACGGAAATATCAGTTAAACAGGAGTTTTTTATAGAGGGGAATAAAATTATGAAAAATAAATACCCTAACGAGTACCCTTGGCGTAATTCAAAATGGAGTTTATAGGTAGGGACTAGGGGTTAGGGGCTAGGGGCTAGGGGAAGAAGAGCCTCGAATCAAAGGGCTGAGCGCTCACAGCGAAGCCCTTGATTTGTAGGGGCGTTCGCGAAGCGGCGCGGATGCTCTTAGCATTTGGGCAATAATTTTTCGCTCTCAGCAAAAGCATACTCAGCAAATGCTTCGCCCCTCGCTAGCCCCTAGTCCCTAGCTATAACTGCAAGCTTTAAGCAAACAAAAAGCTTAAGCAACGTGATTACAGCGGAGTGCTGCGATCGATAATTCTCCTGTTTTCAGCATCAATGTCTGACTCTCGCCGACGCATCTCCTCTTCGGATTCAACAAGGTCGTCCTCTGCTAGTTTGGGAGCGTCAAAATCTGCGGTGGTAGACATTGGTGATTGAATGTAACCAGTATCTACATACGCTTCCATCGGAGCGACATCTCCTGGATAAAAGCTTGCACTAGCAGGAGTTGCTGGCATTACCGTATCTACAGGGGTAATGGTGCGATCGATATCAGCAGAAATTGCTGGTATTCCAGTTTCTACAGGGGTAGTGCGGTTGTCAAGAATAGTTACATAGGAGACATCCTCAACTGCATCTTTTCTTGACTCCTCTATAGAGGATTTGGCTTTTTCAGCTTTATTCTTAACAGCATTGCCGACATCTCGAACAGAAGA
>NZ_JACJUP010000338.1:0-5852 GCF_014748295.1 Planktothrix sp. FACHB-1355
TACGCAAAGAAACCGGGTTTCTATGAAAAATCGTCGCTTTGAAGCTGACAATCTACGCAGAAACCCGGTTTCTAAGATTCTCGTGCGTAAGTCCTGGACTTTTGACTTTTGACTTTTCCCTAATCGTCAGCCCCTAGTAAACTAGCAAGCAGCGCCTTTTGCGCGTGCATTCGATTTTCTGCCTGATCCCAAACCATTGACTGGGAACCTTCGATTACTTCATCGGTAATTTCTTCGCCACGGTGAGCTGGTAGACAGTGAAGAACGATCGCGTGTTTGTCAGCAATGCTCAACAATTCTTGATTGACCTGATAAGGTTGAAAAATGGGTATGCGGCTACTAGCGGAATCCTCCTGACCCATGCTAGCCCAGACATCAGTGTAAAGCACGCAAGCATCCTTTGCCGCCGCAATAGGGTCATCTGTCAGCATCACTTGTGCTGAATCGCCCGCAATGGCTCGTGCCTGTTCTACAATGGCAAGATCTGGCTGGTATTCCGGCGGTGTAGCAACCCTCACATTCATCCCCATCATCGCGCAACCCAAAATCAGGGAATTTGCCATATTATTGCCATCGCCTAAATATGCCAAAGTCACACCCTTGACTGAGCCATAGCATTCTTGAACCGTTAATAAATCTGCTAAAACTTGACAGGGGTGTTCCGTATCGCTGAGAGCGTTGATCACTGGAATCTTGGCACAGTCAGCAAATAGTTGCAGATCTTTTTGGTCAAACGTCCTCACCGCCAAAATGTCCAAATAGCGATCGAGAACTCGCGCCGTATCCACCAAAGGTTCTCCCCGACTCACTTGCGTGACATTGGGATTGAGGTCGATCACCTGACCTCCCAATTGGTACATCGCTACCGAAAAACTCACCCGCGTTCTCGTGGAAGCTTTGTAGAACAGCAACCCCAAAACTTTGTTACACCGCCAGTTTACCTTTCCTGCTTTCATCTGCGCTGCCAATTGCAGGAGTTCCTGTAACTCGTCTGCACTCAGGTCTGCCAGACTCAGTAAATCTCGTCCTTTCAATGTTTCCATGTTCATGTCCGATCGTTAATATCAAATTGGCCTTTCGAGTATATTGGTAAAATTTTCAACCACAAAGGCACAAAAAGATGCGCTGTTTAACCGGATTTGTACGCCTATTCGGGACGCCTTCCGCAGGCAGATTCGCTCTTGCGGAAGCAGAATGGCTTTACAGGCAGACAAAATAGCCTGGATGCGATTGCTGTAAAAAGCGATCGGCCTGGAGTGTGCCTGCAAACCTCACAACAGCAGTACGCAGCTAGCTACCTATGGTGAGCGATCGATCTCTTTTGGTGGAGAGCGCTTTCGGGGAGATGGCAAGGTAATTTATGCTTTAGATTATTATTAGATCTACTTTTGGCTCTTCTACCCAGCTTTTAAAAAAATCGTACTCTAGCACAACCGTGCAACTAAATTTGGTATTATACTTAACAGAGCAGTTATTTAAAAGGGTAATCGGGATTAAGGAACAGCCAGAAAGTGAAAAAAAGAATTTTCGCTTTTGACTTTTCAGTCTTGTCTTTCCCACCCGGTAGCATCTTTACCATATGGGCGATAAGTTGTCCATTTTACAAAAAATTTTTTCACGTCATGGGACTGCCCATAGCCGCTCATGGTTCATAATGCCGATCGCCAATCACATTTTTACATAAAAAGATGCTCAAATTTTACTTCAATAAACAAGTAAACGCAGAAATAAACATCCATTGCAAAGCTAGGGAATGGACGACAAGCTTCTCCAGTTCCTAGCCTTAAATAAATCTGTCTTTAGACAGAGAACAGAATAAATACCTATAGCTTAAGACATAGAAAGAATCTTTTTCAAAGATGGGGTGCATTTTATTTGGTTTAAAACCCACATAAAAAGTCCATTTAGTTACGAAGATAACATCATGACTTATAAAGCGTTAAAAAAGCAGGAGACTGAATATCATAAGATCCGGCTGCCTTATGAAGAAATGTTTGAGCAGCTTATGGACGCACCAGCGGCAATTGCCATCCTCGACTCGCAGATGCGCTATGTCAAAGTCAGCAAACGCTGGTTAAAAGATTACCAACTTAAAGACGGAAATATTATTGGCCAATCTCACTATCAAGTTTATGGAGGAGACCCGGAACACTGGGAAGAAATTTATCAGCGTTGCGAGACAGGAATAGTCCATACATGGGAGGAAGAATTACCCCAGGAAAAATCAGACATCCGCTATAAAATCAAGTGGGAAGCTCAACCTTGGTATGTAAAAAGTTACTCCGATTTTCAGGATAATTACGGCAAAAACCCTTTAAAAAAAGGTGATTTTGGAGGGCTAATATTATTTGCAGAAAAAATTGTTATTGCGGAAAATAAAAATAATAATTATCACAAAAATGCCGATTTTTTCCCCAGTAAAGAGGAAGAAGTAGAAGCTTTAATAGCTAATATTTACGAGTGCAGGCAAAGCGAAATAGCCCTGAGAGAAAGTCAAGAACATTTAAAAGCACTAATAACAAATACTCCTATAATTTTGTATGCGATCGATAAGAACGGAATTTTTATCCTCTCGGAAGGTAAAGGGTTAGAAGCAATAGGCAAAAAACCGGGAGAGGTAGTCGGACAATCGGTGTTTGACTTGTATGTCGATCGACCGGATATTTTAGAGCAAATTAACCATGTTTTGGCAGGTGCGGAAGGAAGCTGGATAACCGATTTTGGCAGCGTAATTTTTGAAAATAAAGCAACACCGTTGCGAGATATAAACGGACAGAAGCTCGGTCTAATCGGTACAGCGACTGATATTACTTGTCGCGTCAAAGCAGAAGTTGAACTGACCCAACAAGTTCAACGAGAAAAGCTGTTAAATCGCCTGACTAACCAAATTCGCAATTCTTTAGATTTCAATACCGTAATTGAAACAGCAGTACAAGAAATCCAGCAATTTTTACTGCTCGATCGCTGCCAATTTGTTTGGTATTTACACGAGACATCAGAACCTTATTGGGATGTAGAGAAAGAAGCTCGCCATTCAGAATTACCTGACTTAAGAGGGCGCTATAAGGCACACAAAATAGGTGCTTTGGCAGAGCAGCTATTACGCTTGGAAATACTGCAAATTGATGATGTAGAAAATGTCAGCGAGCCTGAATGGAAACATCTGCTTTCTTCTCTCGGTTTTAGCTCAATTTTAGCAATGCCGACCCGCTCTCTCAATGGTGCGATCGCCGTGATTAATTGCGTTCGTACCGAAGTGGCTCGACCTTGGAACAAGAGTGAAGTAGAATTGCTTTCTGCTGTAATGAATCAATTGGCGATCGCGATTAACCAAGCCGAACTCTACGCCGAAGCCAAAGAAAAAGCAGAAGAATTAGAACGCAGCTTGCACAAACTCAAAACTACCCAAGCTCAACTAATTCACACAGAGAAAATTTCCAATTTAGGACAACTTGTGGCTGGAATCGCTCATGAAGTGAATAATCCTGTTGCCTTTATCTGCGGCAATTTGCATATCGGTATTCGTTACACCGCCGATTTGCTCAAACATCTGGAACTTTATCGTACCATCTATCCTAATCCCCCAGTTGAAATTGAAGAACACGCCGCTCAAATAGACCTCGATTTTATAACTGAAGATTTGCCCAAAATGCTCTCTTCTATGGTATTTGGAACCGATCGCATCCGGGACATCATGCAGTCGCTACGCAACTTTTCGCGGGTAGAAGAAACATATGCAAAACCAGTGAATATTCATGAAGGTTTAGATAGCACTTTGACAATTTTGCAGCATCGTTTGAAAAAGCAATGCAAACGTCCTGCTATTAAAGTGATTAAAGAATATGGTGACTTACCGCTTATTGAGTGCTATTCCGGACAATTGAATCAAGTGTTTATGAATATTTTAGCTAACGCGATCGATGCCTTCGATGAATATAACTCGACGCGGAAATATGCCGATATCGAACGCAATCCCAACATGATTTTAATTCGGACTGAAATGTTAGATGACTTTCATGTCGTCATTCGCATTAAAGACAATGGTCCAGGTATACCGGAGAGCGTAGTATCTCACTTGTTCGACCCATTTTTTACAACTAAGCCAACAGGTAAAGGTACAGGTTTGGGATTGTCTATTAGCCATCAAATTGTGACCGAAATTCACAAAGGTCAAATCCGGTGTATTTCCGCTGCGGGACAAGGAACAGAGTTTGCGATCGAAATTCCCATCGAGCAACAACCTACTCTCCACCAGTGTACAGCTTGTTGAGTTATATCTCTCCTATTTCTCGTTCCCAGGTAGAATATGGGAACGAAAAACAAGGAAATTTAGCCGCTGAGTAAAGTAACTGCGCCAGCGACGCTATTTACTTCCAAGGCATTTAATGAAGAAACTCCTTCTACAACACCAATCAAGTCTCCAGAAGACGTGAAAATGTTGGTATTTCCATTCGCCACTTCCAACCTATAGTTACTCTCTCGTCCCGCGAGTACAATCTCGTCATTTCCGATATCGAACTTGCGAATTACAGCGTAATCAGCGCTACCATTACCAACATATAAAGGTTGAGGAATCACGTTCTCTGAATTAGCCGGAACGCTAAGCAAAAATGTGTCTGCGCCTGCGCCGCCAATCAAAGTATCAATTTCACCGACGCCTAGACTTTGAACCTTAAAATTGATGATTCCGCCAGTTACTGCAACGTCAAGGCCAACGCCTGCGATCGCACTAGATGTACCAAAGCCTGCTATGATGTCATTACCGCTACTCCCGTTGAAAAGAGCATATCGATTTGGCTCAAATTGTCCAAACTTTGTGTAATGATCCAAACCAGAACTAAACATCCCCGAACTAACAGCTTGTCCGACATCCGGATAAAACCATAGATATGCTTTTTCGTTGAAAGCACTTCCAGACCTACCTTCCGCAGACCCGAACTCGATAAAGTGGGTTAAACCGGATGCAAAAACTCCATTACTAACCGCTTCTGCAACATCACCATATCTTTGTAAATAAAGATTTTCGTCAAAGAAAGGTGAAGTTAAATTCCGGTCTTCCGCTGCACCAAATAGTTGAAAATGCTCTAACCCAGAGCTAAAAACTTTGGCTTCTACAGCTGCTTTAACATCAGAGTAATTTTCCAGATAAAAACCTTCATCAAAAGCTATAGTAGCACCGCCTTCTTCCCCAACAGCTTGAGTGGTTACTGTTCCACCTTCTTCGCCAATAGCTAAAGTCGTCGCTACTCCACCTTCTTCACCGAAAGCTTCAGTGGTAATTCCGCCGACTTCTCCCATCGCATCGCTGGTAACGCCGCCTTCTTCCCCTAACGCTTCGGTGGTAACGCCGCCTTCTTCCCCTAACGCTTTGGTAGTGACGCCGCCTTCTTCGCCAATAGCTAGAGTAGTAACGCCGCCTTCTTCCCCTAAAGCTAAAGTAGTGAATGTTCCATCATCTTCTTCTGAAACATCAGTGGTAACGCCTCCTTCTTCACCAATAGCTTTGGTGGTGACGCTAACTGGTTCATCCAATGTTTCATTAGTAACACCGCCTTCTTCTCCCAACGCCTCGGTGGTAACGCCGCCTTCTTCTTCTAAAGCTTGAGTAGTAACTACTCCGCCTTCTTCTCCTATAGCAAGAGTAGTAAATACAGGTTCGTCATTTTCGTCACTTTCGGGTTTGGCAAAATTGACGGATTGAGATTTCCACAAAGCTTCCAATTCAGAAAGCTGTAAGGCAAAAGGATGGTTCATACGATCGCCTCATTGAGTGACTCTAGTAAATTCGCTTAAATGAGTGGCTTTTGACCTCCTCCAGATGGGTTAATTAAATATGCGAAAAACCTTTAAAC
>NZ_JACJUP010000339.1:0-5782 GCF_014748295.1 Planktothrix sp. FACHB-1355
ATTGGATGATTGAAAGTGGGATGCAGGTAAATGCTTCTGCGGGTAAAATTCTGATCCAACAAGGAGAACCTGTGGAAGCTGTGTACATTTTGATAGATGGAACATTAGCAGTTTCTGTTACTCTTGGTGAAGGAAATAGCAGAGTCACCAAAGATATTAATCAATTATCAAGTGGCGAAATTGTGGGAGAAATGTCTTTTGTAGAAACTGGCAAAGCTTCTGCTACGGTTGCATCATTTGAGGAATCGCTTTTGTTAGCTATTCCTCAGCAGCAATTAGCGGCTAAACTAAAACAGGATATGCAGTTTGCTGCTCGATTTTATCGTGCGATCGCAGTAGTTTTAGCCGATCGATTGCGCGGTGGTTTAATCCGGCACGGCTACGCTCAAAATACGGATCTCGATGGAGATATTGAGTATGAGGGAGAATTAGATCTCGATATGTTACAACAAACAGCACTGGCAGGAACCAGATTTAACTGGATGGCAAGACGTGTAAGCGGTAATAATTATTATTAAGGTTTTCACTTGTTTCAATGACTGAAGAAAAGAAAAATATTTTTAGGAAGGAATCTTTAAATCGTTTATCTTCACCGGAACGTCTGGATGAGCTAATGCAAGTAGTCAATCCTCAAGATTGGCTACCTTTAACTGCATTAGGTGGATTGGTGTTCGTTGCTCTATTCTGGAGTATTTTTGGCAGAATTCCCATCACCGTCAGCGGTCAAGGAGTTATTCTGCGATCGCGCCAGGTAGTAGAAATTCAATCCCCCATATCGGGACAGATTCAGGACTTAAAAGTAAAAGTGGGAGATTGCGTTAAAAAAGATAATGGTGATGATATTAACGATCCAGAAGAGATTCTTGCAGTAGTTGACCCGCTGGAGTTAAAGCAAAAACGGCAGCTTGAAGTTGCGAAATTGCAAGAACTGCAAAGGCAGGATTTGCAAGCTACGACGATCGCACTGCAACGCCGTCAATTAGAAAAAGCCGAGTTGCAGCAACAGCGAACTAGCTTGCAACAACGCCTCAAAGATACGCAAGCTTTAACGCCTTTGCTGAAAACAGAAAGTACTGTTTCTATTCAACAGCAGCGAGAAAATTTACTAAAACGTCTCCAAGATATGCAGACTTTAACGCCTGTACTTAAGAATAAAAGAAGCGATTCTATCAAACAACAGCGTGTAAGTTTGCAGCAACGATTGCGAGATGCACAAGCAAAAGCTCCCATTCTACAAGAAAGGGTCAAAAGACGCCAAGAACTACTGAACGAAGGTGCGATCGCAGCCGATCGAGTCTTGGAAGCAGAACAAGAATATACTGACAGTCTCCAGCGTGTTTCCGAAATTCAAACCCAATTGAAGCAATTAGATGTCGATGAAGCACAAGCCGAACAAGGTTATCTGGATAACCTCAGTAAAATCAGCGAAATTCAAACTCAATTAAAGCAATTAGATCTTCAACAAACGGAAGCAGAACAAAAATATTTGGAAAACCTCAATAAAATATCCGAAATCCAAACAAATTTAAAAGAACTCGATACCAAGGACAAAAGCTTGGAACAGCAAAACTTGGAAGCTACTAACACCAGGAAAAACCAAATTTTGAATAGTGAACAGGAAATTAAACGATTAGAGCAACAAATTCAAACTAATAGCACGATTAAAGTTCCATATAGTGGATGTATATTAGAACTGACAGTTACTGGCGGACAAGTTGTTAATCCCGGTACTCGCATCGGTTCAATCCAGATAGAAAAACCCAACGAACCTTTATTAGCTATTACCTATTTTGGGATTAAAGATGGCAAGCAAGTAAAATCGGGAATGGCTATGCAAATTACACCTACTACTGTGAAGCGAGAAAGATTTGGCGGTATTGTCGGTACTGTTATTTCTGTGTCGCCTTTTCCCGTTACTAAGGAGGGTGCTGCCAGTACGATCGGCAATCCGGAGTTAGTAGAAAGTTTGATGTCTCAATCCAAGGAATCTCAGATAGAAGTTTGGGCTAAACTAAAAGAAAATCCTGCCAACTTTAGCGGCTATGAATGGTCTTCTTCCAAAGGCCCACCCGATTTAAAAATATCTACTGGAACTACTACCACAGTACAAGTTACAGTAGACAAACGCGCACCAATAGAATTTATCTTACCCTTTTTGCGCGAATGGAGCGGAATTAATTGATTTCAAATTTTAGATTTTAGATTTCAGATTTGAAGGCCAGAAACCGGGTTTCTGAGTAGATATCTAGTTGAGAAACCAATGATTTGTCAGAGAAACCCGGTTTCTTTGCGTCAGTCCTATTCAATTAACAATAATTGATAAATAATAACATATGATAACCCCAAAGATAAAATCCAAAATCCAAAATCCAAAATCCAAAATCGTTAAAACTCCGACAGTACTGCAAATGGAAGCAGTGGAATGCGGTGCTGCTGCGTTGGGAATTATTCTAGCTTATTACGATCGCATTGTACCTTTAACAGAACTCCGTCAAGAATGCGGCGTATCTCGCGACGGTAGTAACGCCTCCAATTTGCTCAAAGCTGCCAAACACTACGGAATGCAGGCAAAAGGCTATAAAAAAGGACTAGAGGCGTTAATGGACTTGCCAACTCCCTATATTGTGTTTTGGAACTTCAATCATTTTTTGGTAGTGGAGGGATTTAAGCGCGATCGCGTCTATCTTAACGACCCAGCCAGCGGACGCCGCCGCGTATCTAAACAAGAATTTTCTCAAGCTTACACTGGTATTGTATTAGTTTTAGAACCAGGCCCAGAATTCAAAAAAGGCGGCCAAAAGCGCAATATAATTTTCTCCTTACACTCCCGCCTGAAAAACTCCTACGATGCAGTCTTATTCTCCATCTTTGCCGGATTGCTTCTCACATTTCCCCGCTTAGCATTGCCAGCATTTAGCCAAATTTTTACAGATGAAATCCTCGTGCAAGGTCGCGATAATTGGTTGCGACCTTTATTGTTAGGGATGATAGTTACAGCCATATTTCAGAGTTTGTTATCTAGATTACGGCTAATGTACATACGACGCCTGACAATTAAGCTATCGGCACTGATGACAGGACAGTTTATTTGGCATATTTTACGTTTGCCAGTGACATTTTACGCTCAGCGTTTTGCGGGAGAAATCGCCAACCGCGTTGCACTTAATGGCAAAGTTGTCAATGTATTGAATAGCGTTTCTACCACAATTATCGATACCGTGATGCTGGTATTTTACGCCATTCTCATGGTTATGTATGACAAAGTGCTGACACTGATGACAGTTTGTTTCGCCGCAGTTAATATTATTACTTTGCAAGTAATACGCCGTTTTCGGGTTGATGCCAACTTAAGGATTAGCCAAGAAAGCGGTAAAGTTTCAGGCGCGATTGTTGACAGTCTTCAATCCCTCGAAACTGTCAAAGCTTCCGGTCTTGATTCCGATTTATTTGCTAAGTTTGCCGGATACAATACTAAAGCGATCAACGCACAGCAAGAATTAGCTTTACAGAGTCAAATCTTAACATTATTACCAACAATTTTAAGTTCCCTGGCAAGCATGGCTCTCTTAGGATTCGGCGGTTTGCGGGTGATGGAAGGTAGCCTGACTGTTGGGATGCTAGTTGCTTATCAAAGTTTAGTCAGTAGCTTTCTGGGGCCAGTGAATAGTTTGGTGAATTTTGGCAGTACTTTGCAACTACTAGAAGCCGATTTAGAACGCCTTGATGATATTTGGCAAAATCCTGTCGATCCCGAAGTAGAAAGAGAGAATAATGCTTTATCTTTCGCCAGTCCCCAATCACCCAAACTGCAAGGTTATGTTGAGTTACGCAATCTTTCCTTTGGTTATAATCGTCTGGAATCTCCGTTGATTGAAAACTTTAACTTAAGCTTAAAACCCGGACAGCGGGTGGCAATAATTGGCGGTAGCGGTGCTGGTAAATCGACAATTGCCAAGTTGATTGCAGGTTTATATACACCTTGGCAGGGTGAGATTCTGTTTGATGGTATTCCTCGCGATCGAATTCCTCGCTTGATGTTAGCAAACTCAGTCGCAATGGTGGAACAAGATATCTTTTTGTTTAAAGGAACTGTGCGAGAAAACCTTACCCTATGGAACTCAACCGTTCCGGAAGCAAACTTAGTGCAAGCTTGTCAGGATGCAGCAATTCACGAGCGCATTTTATCTATGCCGGGAGGATACGACGCCGAAATTTCCGAAGCAGGCACAAATATTAGTGGGGGAGAACGCCAGCGGTTAGAAATTGCTAGAGCTTTGGTGATGAATCCTTCAGTATTAGTGTTAGATGAAGCGACGAGTTCTTTGGATACGGAAACCGAATTAATTATCGATCGCAATCTGCGGCGACGCGGTTGTTCTTGTATTGTAATAGCGCATCGCTTCAGCACAATTAGAGATTGCGATCGCATCATTGTCGTGGAGAAAGGCAAAGTCTATACTTGACATCTCAATAAGATACTTCATTGGTCAGATGGTAGATTATATTTACGACGCTGTTCTGCTGCAAACGCCTCAAAAGAGCGAGACTTACCTGCCGCAAAGTCCATATATCTGAGCAGTCATCTTCAAATTCTTTTCTATGCTAAAATTATGATGCTAGCTGTTAGGTTTCACCAGACTCCTCTGGAGTTTCACCAAGAGTTTGTTGTGCAGCTTGGCGAATATGCAGAACCCGAACTATAGAGACTTTATCACTTTCAATAATGGTAAAAAGAATCCGATAGCGCCCTTTACTATAGAGCAGTTGTCGAATTTCTTTGCTGAAATAATCATTTTCTCGCGCCAGAGAACAACGTTTTGGCATCTGTGATAAAGACTCGATCGCTTTTAATAGTCCTGCATACCACTGATTTGCTTTTTCAATTGATGTAGCTTGAGACATCCGCAAAAATGCTCTATCCGCTTCAACCTCAGCCACACTTGAAATCTCTATATGATACTTCATTGTTTAGCTGATAGATTATGGTAGGTTATATTTACGACGTTGTTCTTCTGCAAATACCTCAAATGAGCGGGATTTCCCTGCTGCAAAGTCGTCTAATCCGCGCTGGATACCTGCGATCGCTTCTGCGTAATCTTGTGCTTCCCACTCCAAGATTTTAACTAATAATTCAGCAGCAACAGTAGAAACATCTTTTCCCTGTCTGGCAGCTTCTTCAAACAGCTTTGCTTCTGCTTCTGGACTAAGAGTTACGGTAATACTCATGGTTCGCTAGTGCTGAAAGGCTTTAATAAAAGTTTAGCATAATTCAAGTAGCGATCGAAGGACGTACCATTTGATTTCGGTGCAAAATGCTAAAATACATTCAAGCTGAACAGCTTACAATAGATAGAATCCAATTTTTTCAGCTAGCTTAGGAGATTTTATGCCTCTTACTGAACTTCTACCTCTTGTGAAGGAACTATCTCACACCGATCGGCTCCTACTCCTTCATTTTTTGACATCTGAACTTCTCAAAAATGCAAATCTAATCCCATTAGGCGATCGAGATAAAATATCTATTCCTAACTTGCATGACTCTTTTGAAGCTGCTGCTGTTTTAGCGAAGGCATTAGCAGAGGAAAAAGCTGCGATTCATGGTTGATAAAGTTAGATTTACTTTTACTGAACTCAACAGAGAGATGGGTGCTTTTAGTACACTACCATACTTACCACATTTCATATGCAACAGTTATTCCAAAAAAGATTTAATCGCAGATGCAATATCGGTAACTACATCTTTATAACTCAGGTATTTCAGTTCGTTTTCTAGAGCGTTTAA
>NZ_JACJUP010000034.1:0-15616 GCF_014748295.1 Planktothrix sp. FACHB-1355
AGCATTGCCAACTATTTCCGCTCCATGTAAATTGGCTTGAAGGTATGCTTTTTTACCCGGTTGAGCGCCAAGGAATTGATATACTTGGAGGTGGAGGCGATCGCCAGAAGCAAGCTGTAGTAGAGGAATGGTAGAAATGATGGGAATCATAGAATACTTTTTGCAGTTGAGCTTCAGATATAATCGGACAACCCTGAGATTATCACCCCAAAGAGGCAATGAGTAGGTCAAGATTTGTAGGTGGGGAAATACCAATAAAATAATTAAGCGATCGCCACTTCTCTACAAATTACTGCTTGACTAATTAAAGACTGAATCTAGAAGAGATAATATGGGAGAACAAAAACGGATTGGAATTTTAACCAGCGGAGGCGACTGCGCTGGCTTGAATGCTGTGATTCGCGCCGTTGTGTGTCGCGCTGTAGGTACCTACGACTGGAAAGTTTTGGGAATCCGTCAAGCTACGCAAGGATTGATGAGCGATCCGCCTCAATTTATACCCCTTGATTTGGATAAGGTTGATAATTTGCTCACGGCGGGCGGTACGGTATTGGGAACGACAAACAAGGGAGACCCATTTGCTTTCCCGATGTCGGATGGAACTGTGCGCGATCGCTCGGAAGATATTATCGCCGGTTACCATCAGCTTGGTTTGGACGCCATCATCGGTATTGGTGGCGACGGCAGTTTGGCTATTTTAAGAAAATTGGCCCAGCAAGGCAACCTCAATCTTGTTGCTATACCCAAAACTATTGATAATGACTTAGGAAGTACCGAGCATTCGATCGGTTTTGATACTGCGGTCAACATTGCCACAGAAGCACTGGATAGGTTGCATTTTACCGCTGCCAGTCACAGTCGGGTGATGATCCTGGAAGTGATGGGGCGCGATGCGGGACACATCGCCATCAGTGCGGGAATTGCTGGGGGTGCGGATGTGATCCTGATTCCAGAAATTCCCTATCAAATTGCCAATGTGTGCCAAAAAATTTACGATCGCCAGTCTCAGGGTAAGAATTACTCTTTGATAGTGGTGTCGGAGGCTGTTCGCACTGAGGAAGGCGAACCTGTAATGAGTACCAATCGCTTGGGGCAATGTCGATTGGGTGGGATCGGGCAATATTTGTCTGATAAAATCTGTGCCTGTAGCAATGCGGAAACGCGAGTCACAGTTTTGGGACACATCCAAAGAGGCGGAACGCCTTCGCCGCTGGATCGATTGACTGCTTCTGCTTTTGGTGTGGCGGCAGTAGATCTGATCGCAGAGGGTAAGTACGATCGCATGGTAAGCTGGCAAAACCGCCAAGTTGTCGATGTGCCAATAGCAGAGGCGATCGCGCAATACCGAGCTGTAGATCTCAACGGTACTCTCGTCAAAACTGCACGAGGTTTGGGTATTTGTCTGGGAGACTAGGGGCTAGGGGCTAGGGGCTAGGGGCTAGGGAAGAGGGAAAAAGTCAAAAGTCAAAAGTTAAAAGTCAAAAAGAAGAGTTAGAGGGAGATGGGAAAGGGAAAAGGGAAAAGATTTATTCTCCCACTCCCCCTTCTTCCCTAGCCCCTAGCCCCTAGTCCCTAGCCCCTAAGTACCGGGTAAGTTACGCAAACGCTCGTCTAGATGGGTGCGATCGGCCAGTGCGTGCAATAATGGCCCCTGAGAGCCAAATTCAACGATACTGACCGATCCCACGGGACATCCGATGCGATAGCGGAAGCGCCCTACGTCAATTCCCAGGAGGCTGCACAAGATAATGCGGATGGTAGCTTTGTGGGAGACAATTAAAACATTGCCGTTGTTGTAGCGCTGTTTGATTTCTTCGATTACTTGTAAGGAACGGTGCGCGATCGCAACAGCAGGTTCCCCTTCAGTCGGTGGATACCAAGCGGGATCTGCTGTCCAACGAATGTAGTCGTCGTGGTATTCGCGATCGACTGTTTCCGGCGGTAAACCTTCCCACTTGCCATAGTTGATTTCTTTCAAACCATCCCGCAGTTGCATTTCCATTTCGATCGCGTCGCATAGAGGTTGCGCCGTCGCCTTGGTACGTCCCATCGGACTGGAGTAGATAGCTTTCCAGGGTAAAAAACGGTAGAACGCTGCAAAAGCCTTTGCCATTTCATAGCCGTCTGGCGTTAATTCTGGGTCTATCGAACCGCAGAAAAAGTTTTGCTGGCTGCATCCCGTTTGTCCGTGGCGCAGGAAATATAGCTTTAGACTCACAGTAGTTTTCTCTCGCTGGTATCCACTGCAATTTTAATTGTCCATTGCCTATAGTGCGATCGCATCAGCGGAACTTGCGCTTGCTTTCAAACTTCTTATCTACATTTCTAATTTCAATTTAATCTAAACAACATTCGTACAGTGCCACGTTAAAAAGATTCTTGCTCAGGCGACACAAAGCACTCGTAAGCATTGAACTCCTGCTTGCTAAGTCTTCTGAGTTGGTTTTTCTGAGTGGCGAATATATTTGCTTAATTTTGCTATATGTTCAGTATATAGCGAAATATTGCCAAATTAAAGCCGTCGTAGGGCGACGGGGTTTTTACCCATAATTTTAGATGAGTAAAGAAAAATTTCTGACAGGTCGTGTCGCTATGGTAACGGGCGGAGCTTCTGGTATGGGCAGGGCTATGGCTCTCGCTTTTGCGGAAGGTGGGGCTGATGTGGCGATCGGCTCTCGTACTGCTAGCACGAGTCGGTGCAAAGCGGAAATTGAAGCACGGGGAGTTAGGGCGCTGGCGATCGACCTTGATGTGACATCTACTGACTCGGTGCAAGCTTTTTACGATGCTGTAGTAGAAAACTTCGGTAAAGTAGATATCCTAGCCAATTCTGCGGGAATCGGTCTAGAACAGACAATATGCGGACATCCCGACGAGCTATGGCATCAAGTCATCGATATTAACCTCAATGGTGCCTATCGCACCATCAAGCTTTGTCTGCCGGGAATGATTTCGCGCCGATGGGGTCGGATTATCAATATTGCCTCGACTGCTGCCTCAGTCGGTTCTGCCACGAATCCTGCCTATTGTACTTCCAAAGCGGCAGTCGTAGCTTTAACCCGCTGTGTGGCCTTGGAAGGTGCCCCTCACGGCGTTTCCTGTAATGCAATCAGTCCGGGTTGGGTTGAAACCGATTTGGGGAAAAACTGGATGGCAGAACTGGCCGAAAGCAGTGGCCAGAGTTTAGAAGATTACATTAGTGCCACAATACAATCTAATCCCCAGAAGAGGATGATTCAGCCTCAAGAAATTGGCGCATTAGCGTTATTTCTCTGTCGCGATGAAGCTTTTGGAATTACGATGCAAAATCTGACTGTATCGGCGGGTTCGCTTTGGTAGAAATGCGAGAGCGATCGCGTGGCAAATAAAAACGCTAATCAAAATTTACCACTTTAAAAAAGCTGCCTCGCTACCTTGCTCTCGGCGTATTTTCCCATCTTTTTCAAACCAGGCGATGATTTGTGCGGCTGTCAAATCTTCAACAGTAACGCCGTACTCTTGGGCGATATGTTTCAACAACTTTAAAGATGAAATAGTTAATCTGGTTAAAAACTTCTCGTGAGAAGCTAAGAGAGCAGCATCAACTTTGGCTGATTCTTCTAGAGTTAAAAATTGAGTTCCGGGTTGTTGTGGTGCGTTCATATAACTTTTTAAATTTTAGTTTTTTTTGCGATCATATAACCGCAGCGATGTTCTCCATTAATGAGCCAGTGGGTACGCTCGACCGTACAATCGGGGAAAATACCTACAAACATATCTAGTTCGTGGCTGCAAACACTGGGGAAAGATTCGGCAACGTCAGAAATGGCGCAATGATGCTCGATGAACATGAATTGGAAGCAATTGCCATTTTTGGCACCATCAGTTTCTATAGGATACCAGTCGGTCATATAGCCTTCGGCTTTACGTAGTTCTGCTAACTTGAGGACGCGCTCTTGGAGGGAACCCGTACCGACGCGATCGCGATATTCCAGTGCCTTGCGCTCCCATTGTTTGTGTAGTATTAGATCTACCTGCTCGTGACCGAGGGTTTCCGCCATTGTATCTAGGAGAGCAACTGCAAATCTACCGTGACTGTTGGGGAAGCGATCGCGTCCCTTGTGACTCAAACGATAGACGTGCTGGGGACGCCCCATCCCCACCTGTACCGATTGATACTCGATCAGCTCTTCTGCTTCTAAATCCTTGAGATGGCGGCGAATGGCTTGCGGGCTGATGTCCAGCGAATCGGCCAACTCCTGCGCCGTTGCTTGACCCCGCTTCATCAAATGTTGCAGGATGTCTTCTTTAGTAGAGGGAGTAGAGGGAGTAGAGGGAGTGGAGGGTTGCTGAGTAGTGGTCATGGTGGCTGGCGATAAGTCAAGAATCTCAATTTGACTTTGACAACTTATTTGTTGTTAATGTACTTTAAAATAGAGTTGAGCAACAAATTTGTTGTTTAAGTCTATTGTAATGCCTGGGGGCAAGTGTTGGCACCCAACCTGACCAGCGCGATCGCAGCCCACACATCTGCCGTCCTTAGAAATTTGTTTAGAACACGAGAGAACACGATAAACATGAGTGCCACCGTCAAAACCTTAGTAAATCAGCCTTACAAATACGGCTTTGTCACCGATATCGAGGCAGACGTTATTCCTCGCGGTCTTAACGAGGATATCATTCGTCTGATCTCAGCCAAGAAAAACGAGCCAGAATTCATGCTGGAGTTTCGCCTCAAAGCATACCGGCAATGGCTGAAGATGGCTGAGCCAACCTGGCCCCAAGTAAAATATCCACCAATTAATTATCAAGATATTATCTATTACTCGGCTCCCAAGCAAAAGCCCAAAAAGCTCAACAGCTTGGAGGAAGTAGACCCTGCCTTGTTGGAAACCTTTGAGAAGTTGGGCATTCCCCTATCCGAGCAAAAGCGCCTTTCTAACGTAGCAGTAGACGCCATCTTCGATAGCGTTTCCGTCGCGACTACCTTCAAGGAAAAGCTAGCGAAGGAAGGGGTGATCTTCTGTTCCATCTCGGAAGCTTTGAAAGAATATCCAGAGTTGGTACAGAAATACCTTGGCAGCGTAGTGCCGATCGCAGATAATTACTACGCCGCCCTCAACTCAGCCGTCTTCAGCGATGGTTCCTTCGTTTACATACCCAAGAACACTCGCTGTCCGATGGAATTGTCCACCTACTTCCGCATCAACACAGGCGACTCCGGGCAGTTTGAGCGGACGCTGATTATAGCAGAAGAAGGTAGCTATGTGTCATATTTGGAAGGCTGTACCGCTCCCATGTTTGACACCAACCAATTGCACGCAGCGGTAGTAGAATTAGTCGCTTTAGATAACGCCGAAATCAAATATTCCACAGTGCAAAACTGGTACGCTGGCGATGAAAATGGCAAAGGCGGTATCTACAACTTTGTCACCAAGCGGGGACTGTGCCAAGGAGTCAATTCCAAGATTTCTTGGACGCAGGTAGAAACTGGTTCGGCTATTACTTGGAAATATCCCAGTTGCGTGCTGGTAGGTGATAATTCTGTGGGAGAATTCTACTCGGTAGCGCTAACCAATCACAAACAGCAAGCCGATACAGGAACCAAGATGATCCACGTCGGCAAAAACACCCGCAGCACGATTATTTCCAAAGGTATTTCTGCTGGAAATTCCCAAAATAGTTATCGCGGCTTAGTGAAAATTGGCCCAAAAGCAGAAGGTGCAAGAAATTATTCCCAGTGCGACTCAATGCTGATTGGCGATAATGCCCAAGCGAATACTTTCCCTTACATTCAAGTGCAGAATAACATCGGTAAAGTTGAGCATGAGGCATCTACTTCCAAGATTGGGGAAGACCAATTATTCTACTTCTCGCAACGAGGCATTTCCCAAGAAGATGCTATCTCGATGATGATTAGCGGTTTCTGTAAGGATGTCTTCAATCAATTGCCGATGGAATTTGCTGTGGAAGCTGACAGATTGTTGAGTCTGAAATTGGAAGGAAGTGTAGGGTAATTCTTGTGGGGCAGGCATCTTGCCTGCTAGCAATTGAGTCACAGGCGAGACGCCTGTGCCACAAAATATCCACAAAATATTTTGTAAGGTGGCATTGCCTACTTTATGTGTGAAATTCAATAACGAACCACGAAGACGCGAAGGTCGCGAAGGAAGAAGAGAGCAACAATGATTATTGAGAATAGTGAGGTGATTCTGTCAGTTCGCAATCTGACGGCGAATGTTGATGGGAATCAAATTCTGAAGGGTGTGAATTTGGAAATTAAGGCGGGAGAAGTTCATGCCATTATGGGGCCAAATGGTTCGGGGAAGAGTACGTTCTCGAAGGTTTTGGCTGGACATCCCGCTTATGAGGTGACTGGCGGTGAGGTGATTTTTCAGGGACAAAATCTTCTGGAAATGGAACCGGAAGAACGGGCGCGAGGTGGTGTATTTTTGGCTTTTCAATACCCGTTAGAAATTCCGGGTGTGAGTAATTTAGATTTTCTGCGCGTTGCTTATAATTCCCGCCGCAAGAGTCAGGGTTTAGAGGAATTAGATGCGTTTGATTTTGATGAATTAATTCAAGAAAAGCTGGAAGTGGTAAAGATGAATCCGGCTTTTTTGAGTCGCAGTGTGAATGAAGGTTTTTCTGGTGGTGAGAAAAAGCGGAATGAGATTCTGCAAATGGCGCTGCTGGAACCGAAGTTAGCAATTCTGGATGAAACTGATTCTGGTTTGGATATCGACGCGCTGAAAATTGTGGCGAATGGGGTTAACCAGTTGGCAAAACCCGATAATGCGACTTTGATGATTACTCACTATCAGCGGTTGCTTGATTACATTGTGCCGGATTTTGTTCATGTGATGGAAAGCGGCAGAATTATTACTAGCGGAACTAAGGAGTTGGCGCTGGAATTGGAAGCACGCGGTTATGATTGGGTGCGGGAAGAAGAAGCTGAGGTGGCGGCGCGATGAGTAGTCAAGTTTTAACTTCTACAAATAGGGATGCGTATCTGGGGGAGTTGTTAGATCGGGTTTATAAATCTACCTCACCCCAATTATCTTCGCCTGCGGGGAGGGAGATAGAGGAATTGCGCGATCGCGCATCATCTGTTGTCCTCGAACACACTTTCCCTACCACAAGGGATGAGGCGTGGCGCTTTACCGATATTTCGCCTTTGTTGCAGGTGAATTTTCAGCTACCGGAAACGAGTGCAATTCCATCTCTACCTTTATCCGATATTAAACCGCTGATTTTCTCGGAAGCAGCAGACAGTCGGTTGGTTTTTGTCAATGGCGTTTATGCGCCTCAACTGTCTTCAGTTGCTAATATCCCAAGTGGTTTATTCGTTGGTAATTTAACCCAATTACCTGAAAATTATCTTTCGCGTTTACCAAATTATTTGGGCAAGCAACAAGGTGCAGTTGAAGTTTTCACCGCCCTCAATACGGCGGGATTTACAGATGCAGCAGTCGTATGGGTGGCGAGAAATCAAATCGTGGAAACGCCTATCCATCTACTGTTTATCTCTACGCTAAGCGAATCGCCGATTATTTCTCAGCCGCGCTGTTTGGTGGTAGCAGAAACTAACAGTCAAGTAACTTTGGTTGAAGATTACTTGACAATTAGTGACTGGTGTGTAAACAATGCTAATCCCTACTTTGTGAATACGGTAACGGAAATTTGGGCTGAAGAAAATGCCCAAGTTAACCACAGTCGCATTCAGCGAGATAGTAAGGTAGCTTTTCACATTGGCAAAACTGCTGTAAGCCAAGCGCGTTACAGTCGCTATACTTGCAATGCGATTAATATGGGTGGGAAAATATCTCGCCATAATTTAGAAATATTCCAAACTGGCGAACAAACCGAAACCACTCTCAACGGTTTGACGATGATTTCTGGGGAACAGTTGGCGGATACTCACAGCGAGATAGTTCTGAATTGTCCCCACAGTACGACTCGTCAGTTGCAGAAGAATATCGCAAGCGATCGCTCTCATATTGTATTCAATGGTAGAGTCTTTGTCGCCAAAGCAGCGCAACTGACAGATGCGGGACAACTCAACCGCAATTTGCTGCTTTCGCCAAAAGCGAGAGTCGATACAAAACCCCAACTGGAAATTATTGCCGATAACGTCAAATGTACGCACGGCGCAACGGTGAGTCAGTTGGATGATGAGGAAATCTTCTACCTGCAAAGTCGCGGTTTAGATAAAGTCAGCGCCTACAATTTGCTGGTTGATGCTTTTGCGGCGGAAATTATTAACCTAATTCCGCTGACTTCCGTGGAAACAATGCTTTCTCAGTGCGTTGCTTGTCGAGCGATTTAATAGTGGAATTTAGATTGCAAATTTCAGATTGCAAATTTAATTTTTAAATCTGCAATCTGAAATATAAAATTTGCAATTACCTTCACCAGTCACCAATTACCAAACACCATGACTGTCACTCAAGAAAAAACATTAGCCGATCGCGTTCGTGCTGACTTCCCAATTTTACACCAAGAAGTCAACGGTAAACCTTTAGTTTACTTGGACAACGCCGCTACTTCTCAAAAGCCCGTCGCCGTTCTCGACGCACTGCGAAATTACTACGAACAGTACAATTCTAACGTACATCGCGGCGTCCACACTCTCAGCGCCAAAGCTACAGATGCTTATGAAGGATCGCGGGTAAAAATTGCCAAATTTGTCAATGCAGCTTTACCTCAAGAAATTATCTACGCCCGCAATGCTTCCGAGGCAATTAATTTGGTAGCTTATGCTTGGGGATTGACAAGTTTGCAACCGGGTGATGAAGTGATTCTCTCGGTGATGGAACATCACAGCAATTTAGTTCCTTGGCAACTTGTAGCCAAAACTACAGGCGCAGTGCTGAAGTTTGTGGAACTGACACAAAACCAAGAATTCGATTTGGAACAATTCAAAACACTGGTTTCCGATAAGACAAAACTGGTTTCTACCGTTTACGTTTCCAACACGCTGGGGTGCATTAATCCAGTTAAAGAAATTAGCGAAATCGCTCACCACTACGGAGCAAAAGTATTAATTGATGCTTGCCAAGCCGTTCCGCATATGCCGATCGACGTGCGTGCGATCGATTGCGATTGGCTAGTAGCTTCCGGTCACAAAATGTGCGGGCCAACTGGTATCGGTTTCCTCTACGGTAAGCGAGAAATACTGAAGGCAATGCCTCCATTTATGGGTGGTGGCGAAATGATTGCCGATGTGTTTTTAGACCATTCTACTTATGCAGATTTACCCCATAAATTTGAAGCCGGAACACCTGCGATCGCCGAAGCAATAGGGCTCGGTGCTGCTGTCGATTATCTCACAAATATTGGCATGGATAAAATCCACGCTTACGAAGCAGAATTGACAGCTTATTTATTTGAACAATTGCGACAAATTCCGCAAATCCAAACTTATGGCCCACAGCCCGATCGTAACGGCGAAGGTAGAGCTGCACTCGCTGCTTTCACTGCTGGAGAAGTCCATCCGCACGACTTATCAACGATATTAGATCAAGCAGGAATTGCCATTCGCGCCGGACATCATTGCACTCAACCTTTGCACCGTTATATCAAAGCGCAATCGACTGCGAGAGCGAGTTTGTATTTCTACAACACGCGGGAAGAGATTGATGTGTTTATTGCGGCGTTAAAGGAGGCGATCGACTTTTTTGGTGGACTGTTTGGGTAAAATGGTAGGGTGAGCCAAAGCTCACCTTACTATTTGAATATAAACGATCAAATTGCTAACTTTAGCTAAGTTTGTCTACAAACTTTTCTATTTCTTGTAAAGCTTGTTCGTAGTTACTCGTAGGAAGTTTAACATTTCTTCCATTGGGCATTGCATATTTAGACTGATTTGGAAGTAGAAACATCGGTATTCCAAGAGATGACGATACTTTACCTGATGTATGAAAATCTTTTATACCTGAAACATAACATTTTTCCCATTCAGTAATACAAGTAGGACTGGGGTCGCACTTTGCAAATAATAATGGAAATTGTTGGAATTGCTCGTAGCAAAAAGTATTTAGCTCCGTTTTAATAGATTCAAAAGCTGCGGCAACTCCATGTTTAATGGTATAGTTATTGAATACGAATTCCCAAATCACAGGCAATTGCAAATTAAAAGAATCTACTTGTTTATTAAAAGTAATTACATCATCAGCATACTTTTTTAAAGCCGCCGAAGGATATTTTCCAAAAAGCAACATGAATAAACCTTTAATTCCTTCGAGTGAACTGAAGTCTGCCATCATTGGAATTACTAATTTATCTGAAGACACTAAAGCCATTTGGGTGTATATGGAAAAGCTGGGGTTGCAATCTATAAAAACAACCATATTTTCATATTGGTTTTGGGCGAATTCATAGACGCATAATCTTTTTATAGCCGTCATATACTCTAGCCACGCCTTGGTATTAGCAGGATTAATCACAGCATAGTTTAATGCCAACGAAAAAGACTCTAAAAATGAGTCACCAGCTATCAAATATAAATTATTAGTAATATAACTATTGTAAGGAGAAATTTGAACCTTATAAGAAGTTTTAGGTGTTCGGAAATTTGCATTTCCTTTAAGAAGCCAATCTATAAAGCCAACTATATTTCTTCTCGTAAATGAAGATTGTAATTTTTGATTATTTTCATAGCCTTTCCTTCCGCCTCCAAGCAAAAATTGTGATATATTCGCTTGCGGACACATATCAATAACTAATACTTGGGTATTTGGGTGTTTTTTTGCATAGAGGGTTGCTGCATTAGAACAAAGAGTTGTTTTACCAACACCGCCTTTATTATTATAAAAAGTATAAATTTTTATATTATTCATAAGTATTTCCCTCAAAAATAAACAAAAAACAACTTAACATAGGCAATACCATTTGTCAAGGAAATTTACATTTTTTAACCCCCAAGGTAATGAACTTTATGATGTTGTGAGAGTGATTAAAGAGCTTCTTTACACGCAGCAGGAGTTGAGCTAATCGGTGATATTACTAACTCAGTCAACAAGATGTTTGATGGATTAGTAGAAATTAATCAGGCTTTTTTGGTGGTGTTTTCGTTTGGAAAAAATCCAAAAGTCTAATTTTCAATCTTGATAAGTCAACGAAAGGACATCTACCTGTTTTTTGGTTAAAAATATATGAGAGCAACATGGTGGTATTATAGTTGACACCTCATTAAAACCGATTTTTGAAAGAAAGGATTGGTGACTTGAAAAATATTAAAGTGAGATCGTTATTTCTTCATCTGTGTTCATCTGCGGTTAAAAGAAAAGATCGATCACACTCACCAAACAACCAGAAACTAATCTTTTTCTGTTTCCCCCACTTCTATATCTTCTTCAAAATTATTATTATCTTCTATATCTTCCTTTATCAAATTAAATTCTCTTTTTAAATCCGGGTCTGGAGGTCTTTTATTAGTTTTATTCTTACCACCAAACTCCTCATGAGTATATATCCACATCAAGTAAACAAAACATTTTGGTTTGTAAACAACATACATTAAACGACCATACTTAGCTTGTCCCCGTAAACCTGGTAAGCTAAACCTAATTTTTCTAAATTCAAAATCTTGGCTGTATTCTCCTTTAGGAAATCCCTCATCATCCGAAATATCATTAGAGCTAGGAGTTTCTTGGAGTTGCGATATGTAGCTATCAACCAACTCTTCAAAAGCATCCCTAGCTCTTTGGTCTTTTCGGTAATGTTTCTTAATGATTTGCTTGTAGCTAATTTCAAACCTCGTTAAGGGCTTGATCTGATAAGCTTCGCAACCATCCACGAGTTTCTCCCGGCTTTAAAACTTTACTAGATGAACCTGAATGAGAAGTTAATTCCTGTAATGTATCGGATAAAACTGCTTGATATTCAGGATCGTCTCGCTCGACAGCTTCAAAAATATTATCAATTAGTAAACTCATCGCTTTACAGTATGCAATAAGAGCATCTGTTTGACCATTGGCTACTATTATTGTTAGACGAACAAAACTGAAAAAATTAGCAATTACACCACTTAAACCAGTCCGATAATCAGTCAAATTGTAGGCTAAACTTTTTAGTTTTTCTCGGTCTTCCTCAGAAAGCTTATGCCATTGCTTCTTAACTATAACTGCTGCTTTATTAATTTTTCGGGCAAGCAACCATAGTTCCAAAGATCTAATCTCTTTAGATTGGGAGATTTGCTGAAGCTCACTTGTATTTAGTGCAATGCTGGCAGACATAAGTCTCGCCCTCTTATTACTACAGATTGTCTAACCTTGACGGGATGGACTATTTCTGAATTTTAGCTAATTTAGCCAAATGTGTCAATTACATTGCTAAAATCCACTGGAAAGCTGATGGATTTCTTTCCCAGGTGAGATGTAATGTAAAAATTATAAATTTTACACCTAATAAAAGTAAAACAATAATTGTTACTCCCACGCATATTGAGGCAATAATGTTCGTTTCAAATCTATCAATAGAAAACTAGATTGGCAACGCGCTTTGCTCTTTCTTCATCTGCGTTTATCTGTGTTCATCTGCGGTGAAAAGAAAAGAGCGATCGCACTCCTAAAAAACATAAAATAAGCCCACACAGCCGAGCTTAATTTGTATATTTTCTATCTAAAGATAGATGCCATAAATATTATCACCACAGGCTGATTAAACTCAGCTATTAACTTGAGACAATTGTTACAGAAGTTGCCTGTGGGCGTCAAAAAGTAAAGGTAGGGTAATGATTAAATCTTGGATGGTAATTGCGGCGGTAGGCTTATTAATTGCGCTGGGGAGCAACTTGTTTACACCTAGCGATGTTAAGTGGTTCAAACGCTTGCAGCGTCCCCAATGGCTAACATTTGAATTTGCTATTCCGTTGATTTGGACATTTATTTTTATTTGCGGGGGCTGGTCAGCTTATATTGTGTGGGAAAAAGACCCTGGAACTGCTAAAACGTGGTGGCTGATGGCCTTTTATATTCTCGTGGAGATTGCGATCGTAGCCTACACCCCTGTTATGTTTAGGCTTCGCAGTCTCAAAGTAGGCACTATTATTGGTGCTATTGGTTCGATTTTGGGCGTAATTTTAGCAATAACAGTCTGGACTGTTTCTGGCTGGGCAGCTTTGTTACTTCTTCCTTACGCGATTTGGAGTCCGATCGGAACTTACACCACTTGGGAGATGATTCGCCTCAATCCTCAAGACGAGTAGGGGCGAAATATTTAATTGCTGCCAGACCCCGAAACAGGTATCTGCGAAGCCAAAGAAATTATTAGTGAGCTTGATTAACGACGATCGGTGTTTGCGGTGTTGGTTCTGGTTCTGTGACTATGGCTTTACCCAGCAACACCTCCGAATATTTTTGGGCAATAATGTCCAGCGTAAAGTTGGATTTGAGGTAGGAACGACCCGCTTTACCCATGAGATCGGCTAACTGGCTATCGCTAGCCAAACGGCGAATAAAATTAGCCAAGCCGGTAGCATCGTTATTCCGGAAAGAAGCACCGCACTTCGCTTCTTCAACCAGCTGGCGTAAATAGGAACGTTCCTCACAAATTACTCCCACCGGACGCCCAGCCGCTAAAATACCGTAAAGTTTGCTGGGAGCAACCAATCCCTCCATTCCCGGACTGACCGTGACTAAAGATAAATCACAAGCAGTCAGCGAGTAAGGAAGGTTCTCCTTGTGCTGGTAAGGCAAAAACAAACAATTCGTCAAACCCAGCTCGGCGATTCTATCCTCACAAGCTTGACGCTTAGCGCCATCCCCAATAAAGACAAATTGAATAGGTTCGTTTTGCAGAAGTTCCGCCGCTTCCACAATTGTCTCCATATCGTGACAGCGCCCTATGTTACCGGAATAAAGAACCGTAAATTGATCTACCAGCTTGTACTTTTGGGCGAACCAGTTTTCTTGTTTGGGCATCGGGACAATGATATCGGGATCGGCCCAACTGTGAATGACGGCAACTTTATCTGCGACTTCCGGACACTTGGCGACGATGCGCTGTTTCATAGAGGGGCTGAGGACTATTACCCCTTGGGCGTTTTTCCAAATTTGTTGGTTAATTACATCCCACAGTCGAACTAACCAATGGTGAACGGGGACGACTTGCAGTTCCACCGCTACATCGGGATACAAATCATACAGCAAACATACATAGGGCAATCCAAACCAAAGATTAATTAAGTAGCCCAAAATTGGTAGGAAAGGCGGTGCAGTGGTGACGAGTAAAACATCGCCTCTCCAAGAGGTTTTCAGTAAGTGGACTGCCGATCGCACACAGAATAACAGACCGTTGACCGCTTTACCGCGTATTCGTTTGGGCCAAAGTCGAGATGTGCGCGATCGCCTGATCGACATCATGTCCTTATATTCTTCGCTGGGAGCGCTTTCCTTTTGAAAGGCGTACCCTGGCTGTCCTGTGAAGATGTGGACGTACATACCGTAATGCCTCAACTGCGAGGCTAGCTCTTCAATGAGCTGTCCGGTAGCGGCATAGTCAGGTGGATAAAACTGGGTAATAATAGATAGTTTCACTGAATGCTGCTGTTTGGGAATATTTCCATTCCTTATGGCACCTCGCCGGTGAGTCAAAAACTGGTACAACTTGTGTTCCCCTTGTAGAATTCCCATTTATCATGCCCTAAAGCTTTCGTGAGGTCAAAACAATAGTGACGCAACTAGAGCCATCCCTTCCCCTGAAGCCATTTATTTTTTCATACCCAACCAAAAGAAGGGGAGACCTGTCTTGAGAAGCCGGATCTTTAGCATCTCAAACCTCCTTCCCTGAATTAATTTACTTAGATGTCCCCGTTGGATACCCCGTTCCCAGAGTAGGCAAATCGAAAGCTCACTGGGGTGTATCGCTTTCTGGTCAAGCCTTTGGTTTTGGTGAAAGGACTTAAGGCAGTGCAATTGGTTGTGGCACAAGGCGACCGATTGTAGCTGATATCAGCCCTTTCGGGGTAGTTTTGCAATTCAAAGGCGAAATTTTAATTCTTCAGACAGCAAGCGATCTTGCTGCGTTCGGAATTAGGTAGCTTTCTTTTGAGCTTGTTTAGCTCTGACCCTCTTTCCCTCATAGGTTGTGCCTTTGCGGGTAAAGTAGTTTACCTATAAAGTCTACAAAACCCTCACTTATTATTCCGGAGATCCTGGGGAAGAGACTGTATAAATATAGATCGGGGTTGCCAACCCGTATTTTTGCTGTTGGTACGCAAACAGATTTTCTGGTTGTACATATCGCCACCGTGGTATTACTGACGGAAGCAAATAATTAAAAGATTCTTTAAGGCACGATCGCTGAAGTCGGAGGCTTCTTGGGTAAACAGGCTGGTAACTGGCGACCTACGCAAAGTCGATCGAAGAGTTTTTGAGCGATCGCTTGATGCGCTGGCACTGTCAGGTGTACCCAATCTCGAAAATAAGTTTTTACAGTCCCAGGTGGTAAAGTTGACCAAACCGCATGAGCGTCAATCATAGGAACTCGTAAATTTTTTAGCAACCGTAAAAACTCGGATTTATACTTGGGCTGTTTCGGGTTTGGCAGTAAATCATCATAATTGGGGGTAAATAAAACAAACACTGGTATCTTCTTGCTGCGAACCAGGATCGCTATCTGTTTTAAACTTTGC
>NZ_JACJUP010000340.1:0-5842 GCF_014748295.1 Planktothrix sp. FACHB-1355
TCTTCCGATCTCTTGGATTCGCTGGGTTTCCAATGCTTTTGCTAGTTCTGGTTATAATCCGCAAACACGCTGCCAAGAAGTTAGCGGACGTTTGGAAACTTATCGCCGCAACAAACAACTGAAATATATCACTGTCGGCGTGATGAACGGGCAACGAGTTGTTTGCACCGCCAGTCAAGTTAATGGACGTTGCGAAAATTTGATTTTTACCCTCAAATCGAATCAAGACGCAGTTCGGACGTTGAACAATCTTTTGGCGTGGCGGGAAGGACAAGCGGGTGCGCCTTCCCTGCGTGAAAGCGGTGCTATTCCTTACATCGATGTGAGTGGACGTTTGGGAGATGACGGCAATAGCGAGATGCCGCCTTCAGTCAGCCAACCGAGCAATACTCAGCCGATGCCTCAACAACCTAATAATAATGGCGGCGGATCGCGGGAGCTTTAGATGACCCTTGGGGAGAGGCAAAGTGCGGTGCTGAAGCTGATGGGTGGTTTTGCGATCGTTCAGTTATTGGTAGGCGCTGGGAACCTAACCCCCCCAGCCCCCCTTCCCTGCGTAGCTTGCTTCTCCGAAGGGGTGGGAAGGGGGGTGCAAGAGAAATCTTGCCCCCCTCTCCTGGTAGGAGAGGGGTTGGGGGAAAGGTCAGATCTTCGCCATTTAGCACAAATTACAACAGTACGCATCCTGACTGGTAATGCGTCTGGTTCTGGTGCGATCGTGCAACGACAGGGACAAACTTACAAGGTACTAACCAGTTGGCACGTTGTTGCTTTTAGCCAACGCTATACCATTATCACCCCCGACGGTCGGCGCTACACCCCAACTTTCAATCCCAGACAGTTGGGAAACAATGACCTAGCAGTAATTCAATTTCGCAGTAACACAAATTACCAGGTAGCGCGAATTAGTACCGAACCGACAGTGGTAGGAGAACAGGTATTTGCGGCGGGGTTTCCCATGTACCAACCTGGGACTTTAACCACTACGTTCGATCGAGGTATCGGCGTATTTCGGTTTACCTCTGGTGCAGTATCCCTGCTATTGCCAAAATCCCTATCTCAAGGTTATCGCTTGGGCTACACAAATGATATCGCTGTCGGTATGAGTGGCGGCCCAATTTTTAATAGCAATGGGTTGTTAATTGGTATTAACGGAAGGGTGAAAAATCGCGATCCAGATTTTGGCGTCTATGCCTTTGAAGATGGCAGCGAACCTTCACCAACAATGTTAGAGCAAATGGTGAATTCTAGTTGGGGAATTCCGATTAGTACCTATTTGCAATTTGTTTCCTTCATTCAATAGGTACGTTGTTGGGCTTTAGCCCTAAAAGCCAATAACGTACCTGATAAGAGCGCTGAAGCGCAACAACGTACCTATATCATTCATGGAGTTAGTTATGCGGTTTAATCATCTACCACACATATTAGCTGGTACGGCATTTGTAGCAGCAATCGTGATTAATCAACCAGTAATGGCTAAAACGGCTAAAGAGGTAGCTAAAATTGCTGTACCCACAACCGTCAGAATTGATAATTTACTCAGTAAAGATTATGGTGGATCGGGGGTAATTATTGGGAAAAAAGACAATACATACACCGTTTTAACTGCCAATCATGTAGTCGAAAATCCCAATGCTGAATACTCGGTTTACACCAGCAAAGGTAAAACTTATTCTGTGAAGTCTGTTACCAGATTACCGAAAAATGCTAACGATACAGATTTAGCAATTATTACTTTTGAAAGTCCTGAAAAACAAGCCGTTGCAGCCATTAGCAATTCCGATGAAGCTTCGATTGGTTCGGGAATTTATATTGCTGGTTATCCTCTGGCAATTGAAGCTGGTGGAGAACGAGAATTTGAGTTTACCGCCGGACAGATTTCCAGCCGTCCCAATAGTCGTGCTAAGGGATATACCATGCGCTACGATGCAGTAACTCGCAGGGGAATGAGCGGTGGCCCAGTTTTTGATGTGAATGGGCGAGTGATTGGTATTCACGGGGAAGGTGATGTAGATGGTGCGATTCAATCGGAATCTGCTGCTGGGGGAGAAATAAGGGTTAAAACTGGATTAAATGCCGCAATCCCAATTAATACTTTTGTGGCTTTGATGCCTCAAGCTGGGATGAATACTTCTATTTTAACCAGGGATGATAACCCTGCGGATAATGTGGAAGCAACCCAACCTTCTCGTCAGGAAGTTAGGGGTTGGTATGGTGATTTTAAAAATGTTGTTGACGTTTTTCAACAACTTCGGCGGGTTGTCCCGGTGAGGCTTCCTTTTGGTTTTTAATTAGGTTTTTTGCTGGAAATAATGGGCGGTAAAAATCCGCTCATTATCAGTTAATTTTGTGAGGTAAATTATGCGTCGGATGCGGTTTTTGGCTTTGGGAATTGTTAGCTTTGTAGTTGCGATCGTTGGTACTTTACTCGCTCCTGGTACATTTGTCAATCGTGCTTTTTCGGCTGCACTTTGTACGCTTTTCAGTTTTAATTGGACGGTTTGCACGGTGGATTTGGGGGGAAGTTCTCAGCGAGTGGTAGCGGCGAATCCCCCTGCTGTAGTTGCCGATATTTCTAACTATTTGCAGGCGCAGCGAGATCCGAGTGAATTTGGCGATGAACCGAGTGCGCCGTCGCCACAACAAAGTAATCCGCAAGCGCCGCCGTTTCCGCAAGATCCTGGGCCGAATTTTCCGGTGCGTCGTGAGTTTGATGGCAGTGATACGAATTCAATACCTGCAGTAGTAAACGAATTTACAGGTAATTCAAACTTTCAAGATTTGCAGCCAGGAACACACAGATTTATAGATACTAAAGGTTGTGAACAGATTGCTGAAATAAAATCTAATGGAAATAAGAAATATGTGGAATCAGCAGTTCTGCATTTAGCTAATGATGGCATATCATGTAGCAGTGGCGCTTTTGAAATATTAGCTAAATATGCAGCTGATGGTAATAGCGTTACTCTTACGGCTAAGAATAATAATCCACCTATAGTCGTTCAAGGATTAAGAGAAAATACTTGGCAAATCAGCTACACCGATCAAACTGGTGTTCAAAAGAAAGAAAGATTTAGTTTTGGCGATATAAGCTATACACAAAATATTTTTATATCTCAGTTTACCAAAAATATAAATGATTGCAACAATAAGGATGTTACTCAAAATTCAGTAGATCTTGTAAAGAAAATAAATATTAGCGAAGCTAATTCAAAATGTAGGGAAGAAAGAGATTATTGTAGGAAGCTTAAGGTAGCCGCAGACTTGATAAAATTGAAAATTCCAGAATTAGGGGAATTACTAAGCAATCCCTTAACATATTGGTTTGCTGGATCAGGTGCTACGCTGATATCTAAAATTCCTCCAAATATATCCTTAACCTTCCTTATTACCTGGAGCATTATGGCTTTTCAGGACGCTAATTATTGTTTTTACTACTATGGTGAAATAGGAGGATACCACACTGATATGTTGATAAGCGCCCTCAAAATTGGTGGAAGGACTCAAGAAGAAGCCACCAATAGAATCGAACAAGTTGCGTCTGCAAATCGCATAAAAGCAGAAGAAAGATGTAATGGGCCACTTCCACGCTTTCCAGTATATCCACCTAAACAAACTGCTGTAACCGCAAGAATCTCACAAATTGATGATGTAGCCACCATCTTTATCGATGGTAGAAAAGCTAAAGAAGGTGGCTATGCTGGTGGTGGAAAAGGAGGCGATACTGGTTGGGGGCCGCTCGAAGTTAGTAGTGGTACGCATCAGGTCAGACTGGTAGTAAACAACACCATTGCTGGTCAGTCAGGTGGATGGTTTGAAATTAAAGTTAATGGTGAACTGAAAATAAATCAAGGTCGTCGTTTTCAAGATGATAGGGTTACTGGAATTAAATACGATGAAACAACCACTCTCGAAGTCCCTTAATTTTGAGAAAGTAAAGTCAGTGAGGCATCGTATCTGAAGATTGCCCAAAACCTGTATCTAAATTTGAAAAGTTCGATTGCGATCGCCCCTAAACTCAGAAACCCGGTTTTTCTAAAAAACCGGGTTTCTTTGGCATAAACGATACCTTGATATGTGAAATAACAGTGAAATGGCAGCCAATATTCTGAATACAATCGAGCTATTTTCAATGTTAGCGATCGCAATCAACAAGCAATTAGGTAAGGTGCGATCGCTCTTTTTTTCATCATAACAAAAAAGTGCCACATCTTATAATTATATAAACCAGATTATACCTAAAACTAGCGTGACTACAGGGCGAATTCCCGATGAGATTCCTACCAACTTACAAGAACAACTCCTAATGCAAGATGCCAAAGCTGCTGCTGCACAAGCAATCAATTGTAAAGAAATTCTCGGCACACCACAAGAACCATTAAGAGATGCGCCTCGACTGGTTGCTAACTATGGCGGCAATCTTGAAGATTGGGTTAAAATGGCTAGTACCCAAACCAACATTATAAATGGAGCGTCTGTACAAATTCATTGGTTCCGAAATCGCCAGACTCTTGAAAATGTTGAATTCAAGTTTAAACGGCAGTATCTTAAAACAATATCTACAAATCTTTAGGTAATTAAATTATGCAGATTCGTTGTATTGCTAATACGGGAGAATTTTTGAACGAAACCTACTTAGACCCTGCTGTAGGTCGTACCAAAGAAACTGAGTTTCAATTAACAATTGGTAAGGAATATACAGTTTACGCTCTTTATCAATGGCAGGGAAGCATTTGGTATTATATTTGCGATGATGGATATACTTACTATCCCCAGCAAAATCCCGCCCCATTATTTGAAGTTATTGATAATCGATTATCTTCATATTGGAGGTTTAAGGTTTATCCAAATGGGCTGTTAAAATTAGCTTTTGAACAATGGCTATCAGATCGGTATTTTTATGATAAATTAACGGATGGAGAAGAAACAGAAGTTTTAATTTTTGAAAAATTGAAAGAACTTATAGATGCAGAAGCTTTATCTGCCGCAAGCAAAAACAACGTTCTTGAATCTGTTGTTTTGACAGCAAATATTTCTTGCCCCTAAACTCAGGAATACAGATGAAAATAAATGCGATCGCCTATTTCTTATGTGGTAAACTAAAAAATAGTATGCTATTTGCTCAAATAAGGTAACTTGATGGAAAGCTGTACAGTTGCGATCGCCCATTCAGAAATCCGGTTTATTAGAAATCACCATTGCTGCAACTATTAAAGCAACTTTACCACTTGCTGTTGTACTATGTCAGAATATTCACCTAACTCCCAATATCTAGCAGTTGCCAAAATTAAGCGTCGTCAGGCACTTTTGGCACAACACCCTAAGACAGCACAAGAGAATGTCAACCAAATTCTACATCCCCATCTATGGCAAAGAGATTCAAGCCAAGGATGGACAGAAACGCTAGAACCAAATTATGGAACGTCTAACCCCTGAAGATTTACGAGATATTTGGATACGCTTAAATAGAAAAAATTTATGCCCTACAGCCAATTCACCACCATCACTAAAGTTAAAGAAGCCTTCAATTTAACCACAGTAGAAGGCATCAGATTTCTGCCTGAAATTCCCCCTATTCAACCCAGCAATACCCTGGCTGCAACTCTTGAAGAAACTCTACCACTTGCTGTCGCTACAGGCAGCGAAAAAGCCAGATCTGAGCTAATTATTAGCCCAGTTCTTGTAGAAGTACGACGCATTCTTAACCGTCAAATTAGTATGTTTTCCGGGGAAGATTTTAACGTGGATGAATCTCTGGGACTGAATGGACGCTGCGACTTTCTGATCAGTCGTTCCACCGAACAATTAGCCATTGAAGCACCAGCCATTATTATTGTAGAGG